>NZ_JBHSUM010000036.1:0-36312 GCF_042660605.1 Nitratireductor sp. GCM10026969 | reverse complement strand
GCCGGTCCTGGCGGCGCCCCTCTTGGATGCGCCCCTCTTGGATGCGCCCGCCGGCTTCTTCGCCGCGCCGCCCTTCGCTCCGCCGGCCGCCGAGGCCGCCTCGGCAAGGTTCGGATGCACCACCTTGCCCTCATGGGTCAGAAGCGTCGCCTTGACCAGTTCGTCGTCAAAGTCGATGGCAAGCGCCCCCTTCTCCTTGTCGACCAGCGTCTCCAGGAAGGCATAGAGGTTGCGCGCATAAAGAAGCGAGGCCGAGGCCGCCACCCGGCCCGGCACGTTCAGATGGCCGAGGATCTTCACCCCGCCCGCCGTCGTCACCACCTCGCCGGGCTTGGCGCCCTCCACATTGCCGCCGCGCTCGACCGCCAGATCGACGATCACCGAGCCGGCCCGCATGGACTTGACCATCTCGGCCGACACCAGCTTCGGCGCCGGCCGGCCGGGGATCAGCGCCGTGGTGATCACGATGTCCTGCTTGGCGATGTGCCCGGAAACGAGCTCTCCTTGAGCCTTTTTCTCCTCGTCCGTCAATTCGCGCGCATAGCCGCCCTCGCCGGAGGCGTCCTTCAGCGCCTCCGTCATGACGAACTTGGCCCCGAGCGAGGCCACCTGCTCGCCCGCCGCCGCCCGCACGTCGGTCGCCGAGACCACCGCGCCCAGACGCCGCGCCGTGGCAATGGCTTGAAGCCCGGCAACGCCGGCCCCCATCACGAACACCTTCGCCGCCGGCACCGTGCCCGCCGCCGTCATCATCATCGGCAGCGCCCGGTCATACTCGCTTGCTGCATCGATCACCGCCCGGTAGCCGGCCAGGTTCGCCTGCGAGGACAAAACGTCCATCGACTGCGCCCGGGTAATCCGCGGCATGAACTCCATGGCGAATGCCGTCAGCCCGGCCTTCGCCAGCGCCGCAACCTCGCCCTCGTGGCCGTAGGGGTCCATGGCGGCGATCACCACCGCGCCCTTTTTGTAGCCCTTGACCTCGGCCGCCTCCGGCCGCCGCACCTTCAAGACCACGTCGGCCTTGCCGGCATCGGAAGCCGCACCGACCTTCGCCCCGGCCTGCTCGTACTCGGCATCGGAAATGCGCGAGGCAACCCCCGCACCCTTCTCGACCACAACCGAAAAGCCAAGACCGGCAAGCCGCTTCACCGTGTCCGGCGATGCCGCAACACGACCCTCGCCAGCAGCCCGCTCTCGACCAACAAATATCGTCTGTCCCACCGTCTGTTCCTTGTCGTTGGACATCCCCCACACGAAGGCCCGCCGCGGCGGGCCCCATGTCCCACGCCTAACGCAGAATCCAGACGCCGAGCGCGCAGATGAGGATGAAGAGGATGGTGCTTGAGATGAAACCTGCCGCGGTGAAGAAGCCGAACGCCATGGCGATCAGCGTCGCGGCAACGATCAGACAGGTGTACTTGCTGATCGTCAGAAAGAGGTTGTAGGTGCGCTCGTGCTCCGCGTAATCCATTTCCGCACCCGTCTCGGCCGGACCTTCCGGCTGTTTGTCTGCCATCGCATAGCCCCTCGGGAAGTAGACTGGCGGAGGGAATAGCGAAAACGGCCGCCAAGAGCAATGGGCGCATCGACGCATCCGCAGTTCCCGTGTCTGATCCGCCGTCAATTCCGCCGGAAATCACAAGCTTTCAAACGCACCGGGGGCAATCCGAACTATCGGCAGACATCCCGGGGACCGCTTCAAGGCCGGCATGCATCGTCCTCGGGCTGGGCCACATCGGACTTCGCAAAGCGCTCGGCGCTCTGTCGCTCCAGCGGCGCGAGCACACCGCGGTCGGCCTCGAGCAGGTCCGAAGCCACGACAAAGGCTTTGCCGTTCCAGCGCAGCATCCAGCCGCCGCCATGCCCCGTGTGATCGGCACAGCGCGTCTCGAAGGGCGCAACCATGCCGGTAAGGCCCAGCGCCTCGAGGCGCCCAGCATCCATGGCGATGTTCTCCAGGCCCCAGCGGACCTGCTCCGGGCCAGGCAGGCGCTCTTCGAAATGCTCCTGGGCGGCGAGGATCGCTTCCACCGCGAGCGCCGACATGATCAGGCCGCGCTGGTAGAAGACGCTTTCCAGTTCGCCTCCCGCCGCATCAGCCAGTGACTTGCCCGGCGCCACCACATGGTTGCGGATGTCGCGCAACAGCGGTGCGCCGGCATCGGGGCGGTTCCAGGTGACGGCGCGATAGCCGGCAGTGGCATCGCCGAAACGCTGCAATGCCGCCGCGTCGGCGGAAGACCAGATACCGATGATCCGGTCCATCGGATAGCCGGTCTCCAGGGCCCCGGCGATCGCACCGGCATTCATCGGTCCCCGTCCCCACAAAAGCACGAAATCCGGCTGTGCGCGGTCGATACGCTGCCACTGCGCCGACTGGTTCTGCATCTCCGTCAGGCTCACGGGAACGGAGAGCAGCCTGAAGCCGTGCTGTTCGGAAAGATGCTTCAACAGCGCCAGCGGCTCCCGGCCGAAGCTGCTGTCGAGATGCAGGGCGGCGACCGTCTTGCCCTGAAGGGCGTTCGGCTCCCCGTCGGACACATGGCGCAAGATCATCGATACGCCGTCCCAGTACGAGGCGGGCGGGTTGAACGCCCATCGGAAGGTCCGTCCTTCAGCGATCGACGACGGACCGTCCCCCGAAGACAGGAGGGGAATTTCGTCCTCGTTCGCCTTCGGCAGGATCTCGAGCATCGCACCCGTGGAACCGGGCAGCACGAGAAGTGCATCCGCGCGTGCCTTCTCGTAACACGCCGCAGCCGCCTGGCGGCCATCGATCTCGCATTCGGTGTAGTGGAGTGTGATCCCGTTGAGCCCGCCGTCGCGCTCGTTGAGAAGCGTTATGTAGTCGCGCTGGCCGTTCATGATCGGAGTAGCGCTCGCGGCGAACGGGCCGGTGCGCGAGGCGAGATTGGCGATCAGGACCCTCTCCTGGGCGCCCCCCGCCGCCGGCACAAGGCCTGCCGCGAGGGTGACGGCGAGCAGCAGAGGCCGGATCGCTCGTCTCATTTCCATCCCCTCGTTCTGCCCCGGACTTCCGTCGCTGCCGACCGCGCCGGCACCCCCTGAGCAGAGGGCTTATCCGGCGAGGCCCGGAAAGAGCCCGATAACGCCGACGATGATGAGATAAAATGCGACGATATAGTTCAAAAGCCTCGGCATGATCAGGATGAGAATGCCGGCGATGAGCGCGATCAGCGGCGCAAGCGCGAAGTCGTACATCATGTTGTCCTCTCCTCTGCCATGGCCGGCTCCGCCAGTGGCGATCCCGTTCGGCCACGCATCGCAGCGATGTCCCAAACCTATGCGTGACAGTTCGGGTGTATGGCGACTTGCCGTTGCGTTCAATGCACAAGGCACCGATGGCGTTGCATTTCGGCGCCGTCGGGGACGGGAATCAGGCAGCGATAGCGGAATATTTCGCCGTCGGAAGAACCGTAAGCGCCGGAACGTCGCCGTCCTTGTCGAAAAGCAGGCGCTGCTCGGATTTCGTGGAGCGGAAGAAGGGGAAGCGCGCGACCGTACGGCCGAACTGCTTGGCGCACTCGGCCTCGTACAGCATCAGCGGAATGCTGATGGGCGGATAGGCGCGCGGCGGACCCGACTGATGCGCTCCGAAGACGCGCCTGTAAAACGCGGTATGCTCCTGCCGGATGAGGCCGGCGCAGTAAGTGGAATTGTAGTGGGCGTAGGCGACCACCACCAGGCGCATGGCCACGTAGGGCAGCGCCCGGAACTCCGACGTCAAATCGGGATCGGCGGCGAACATGCTGGCGTTTATGCAAGTCGCGCCGCGCATGATTCGCGGTTTCATCACGTCGCCGAAGGCCTTCATCACCGGGCCGAAAGGAGAGTCCCGGTCGATCTGGTGCAGACGCACGGTGGCGACCAGCTGGCTGTCTATGAAGACACCGAAATTATATGCGTTGGGCGCATCGTCCATCTCGTCGCGCGTCAGCCCTTGCGCCGATTCGGCAACGAAACCGTGCAGCCGGTAAGAGCGGTAGCGGAGACGAAAGATCGCCTCCAGATCTTCCCCGGTCTCGCAGCGCCGGTACTCCGTGCGCTCAAGCAGGTCCATGACATTGCGCAGAAAGACAGAGGAGCGCGTGTCGAGAGACCGCCCAACGCCTTTCTCCTTCCCCGCGGAAGAAAGCATAGAGCTCATTGTCGTCCCACTATGATCTGGTCCCCACCAGTGCCCCCGAAGGTAATCGATCGACTTATCGTGTAAAGCTGAAATTCCCGATCAGATTGTTAACCGGTTGTTAACCTTAACGCCAAATTGTGGCAAACTGCGGTCGCTTCCGGGAGCAATCGGGTGCGTGCACTCAGGCCGATGCGGGGTTGAGAGCGGTTCGCGTATTGCCGCCGAAGGTCCAGCTCTTGTCGGACATCGTCTCGATGCCGGAGGCCGTCAGCGCCGAACCGAACAGAAAGCCCTGCACCAGGTCCGGGTGCACCTTCTTCGTCAAGATCTTCAACTGGCTGAACGTCTCCACGCCTTCGACGGTGACGCTGAGGCCCAGATTGCGCGACAGGTCCACCACACCGGTCAAAAGGCGCAGCGAGCGCTCGTTGCGTGTCACGTCGACCAGGAAGCTGCCGTCGATCTTGATCTTGTCGAGCGGCAATGTGTGCAGATAGCTCAGGCTGGAATAGCCCGTGCCGAAATCGTCGAGAGCGATCGTCACCCCCAGTTTCTTGAGTTCTTCCAGGTAGACCCGCGTGGTGGCCTTGTCATCGAGCAGCGCGGTTTCGGTCACTTCCAGCTCCAGGCGATCCGCCGCGAGGCCCGATTTGGACAGGATCTGCTGGACCTTGTCGACCACCGAGCTGCAATGGAAATCCCGAGCCGACAGATTGACCGAGACACGCAGGTGTTCGGGCCAGCGCGCACATTCACGGCAGGCGACGTTGAGGACCATGGTGCTGATTTCGGAGACGATCCCCATCTCCTCGGCAAGCGGTATGAATTCGGCCGGCGAGATCGGCCCCAGTTCCGGATGGTCCCAGCGACACAATGCCTCACAACCCGAAATCTGCATGGTCCGGACGTCGATGATCGGCTGGAAGACGACGCGCAGGCTCTGAGCCTCGATGGCGCTTCTCAAGTCCGCCTTGAGCGTCTGCCGACTGCGGAATGCCGCATCCATCTGCGTTTCGAAGAGGCGCCAGTTGTTCTTGCCCTGCTCCTTCGCAGTGTAGAGCGCCAGATCGGCTTTGACGATCATCGCCCCGACATCGTCACTGTCCGCCCTGACCAGGACCGCGCCCGCACTGAGCTGAACCCGCAGTTGGTGGCCTGCCACATCAACGTCGCCGCGAAGTTTCTCGAAGATCGCATCCAGACGCAGGACGAGATCGTCCTCGCCCTCCAGCCGGTTGAAGAAGATCATGAACTCGTCGCCGCCGAAACGGCTCACCTTGACGTCGTCGCCGGCGAATGAGGAAAGCCGGTCGGCGACCGCGTAGATGAGACCGTCGCCGACGGGATGGCCGAGCGTGTCGTTGATGCTCTTGAAATCGTCGAGGTCGAGAACCGCCAGCCCGCAAAGGCGAGCGGGATCGCTGCTTTCCATGAATTCGGTGACGATCTCGTTGAAATAGGCCCGGTTCGGCAGGCCGGTCAGACTGTCGTACCGCGCCATGTAGCGGACCCGCTCCTCCGCCTCGATGCGGCTCGTCACCTCCTCGAAGGTGAGCACGCCGAGTTCGTCGCGGCCTTCCCGCGCCGAAAATTCGAGATGGCGGCCATCGGTCAGCCGCAGCAGCACCTTCCTGTCGCGCCCCTCCCGCATGGCGCGGGTGAGTTGCTGTTCGGCGAACTGCACATCCTTGCGCTCCATCAGGCCCGCCGCCACGCCGCGCGACAACAGCGCCTTCAGCGAACGGCCCAGCATCTGTTTGGTGGAACGGAAGCTCATCAACTCCACGACCTGCGCATTCGCCACCACGATCCGGCCCTCGGGGCTGAACATGAGCAGGCCGTGGGGCATGGTGTTCAAGGCGCGGTTGAAGCGCCTGGCGAGGCTTGCCGAGCGCTTTTCCTCGCTGATCGCGGTGAACAGGACCGTGCGTACCAGGTCGGCCATCTTCATGATGATGAATATGAAGGGAACGATGAAGAGCCCCAGCGCAAAATGATAGATATCCCCTTTCAGCATCAGGCCCAGCGCCAGCGGTGCCACCAGCGCGAGCGTGAGGATCGTCACCATCTTGCGCGACCCGTAATTGCGGCCTGCCACGGTGATGGTGCCACCCAGAACAAGGGATAACGCGGCGAGCTCGCTGAAGGAATTATCGCCCCAGACCATGGCGACCAGCCCGAAGCTTCCCACGACGAGACCGTGCAGGGTTCCCCACAGCACGTAGCGCCGCTCCCAATAGAGCGCGGACTCGTAATCCGATATCTGCTGAGGATCGATACGGTTGATCAGGTAGTAGCGGAAGGTCCCGGCGAACAGGAGCAGCCCGGCGAAGATCAGGTAAACCAGTCCGCCTGTCTTGTGGTAGAGCAGCAGCGACACCAGCGCAAAACACGCCGCGCCGAGGGGCAGCACGCCGACATCCTGGAATAGGGATCGGATGTAGCCCACGTAGACGGCTTCAGAGATGTCCGACTTGCTCGTTTTCACAGTGCACACCCGTTTGCCGTGCCAGCAATCGCACAGCCGGATTAAGAAAGCTTTATAGCTGATAAGATTGAGTTCTTTGCCTCTGCAGCGGTCATTCCGCGGCCTGCAGAACCGGATCGGGATCGGTCCTTTTCAATCGGTCGAGAAGTCGCGCACGCTCCTCCTCGGACCTCTTTATGCTGGCTTCTTTCACATGGCCGAAGCCGCGAATGAGCGAAGGCACCGATGCGAGCGCCACCGCCGCTTCCAGGCGGTCGGGCGCCAGCCGCTTCTCGATCAGATCGAGATCGGCCTCGTATTGCGCTAACAGCGCACGCTCCATGCGCCGTTCCGCCGTATAGCCGAAGGGGTCGATGAAGGTGCCGCGCAGACCTTTCAGGCGCGCCAGCAGAGCGAACGCCTTGAGCATCCACGGGCCGTAGCTTGCCTTTTTCAAGTGCCCTTCCGCATCGCGTCGCGCGAACACCGGCGGCGCGAGGTGGAACTCCAACCGGTCGTAACCCTGGAACTCGGCAGCAAGCTGGCGCTGGAAGGAGCCGTCGGTGTAAAGCCGCGCCACCTCGTATTCGTCCTTGACGGCCATCAGCTTGAAAAGGTTGCGCGCAGCCGCTTCCGTGACGGTGGTGGAGCCTCCGGCGGTCTCCTTCTCCACCCGGCGCATGCGTTCGATGCGGTCCTGGTAGCGCTCGGCATAGGCCGCATCCTGATAAGCGGTGAGGAATTCCACGCGGCGGCGGATGATTTCGTCGAGGTCACGGGCGGGCGCATGCCCTTCGGTCGGTGCGGAGCGTTCGATGATCTCGCAGACGTGCCGTGGGTCGTGGGCGGCACGTCGTCCCCAGCGGAAGGCGGCGACGTTCATGGAGACGGCCTGGCCGTTCAACTCGATGGCCTTTTCGACGGCCTCCGCCGAGACCGGCAGGCCGCCGAGCTGGTAGGCCATGCCGAGCATGAACATGTTGGCTCCGATGGCGTTGCCGAACAGGACGGTGGCCGCATGGGTGGCATCGAAGAAATGTGCCTGCTCCTCGCCCGCCGCCTTGCGCACCGCCTTCTTCAGCCGCTCGATCGGCAGCAGGAAATCGGCCGAGCGGGCGAAGTCGCCGGGCATGATTTCCGCCGTGTTGGCGATGAACAGCGTATGGCCCTCGCGCACGGTGGCCAGGACCTTGCGCGCACCGGAGACGACGAGATCGCAGCCCAGAACCAGGTCGGCCTTGCCGGCGGGGACGTGGATCGTGCTGATGTCGGCGGGCGTGCGGGCGATGCGCAGATGCGAATAGACCGCGCCGCCCTTCTGGGCCAGCCCCGCCATGTCGATGATGCCGGCGCCCTTGCCTTCAAGGTGGGCGGCCATCCCCAGAACGGCGCCGATCGTCACCACCCCGGTCCCGCCAATGCCGTCCACGATGCCGGCCCAGCCCGCCTCGAGCGGGAAAAGCCGCGGCTCCGGCACGCCCAGAAGCGGATCGGCGTCCCCCGCCGCGCCGTTCATCTTCTTCGGCTTTGCCCCGTGCACGGTGACGAAGGACGGGCAGAACCCGTTCACGCAGGAGAAATCCTTGTTGCAGCTCGACTGGTCGATCCGGCGCTTGCGGCCGAACTCCGTCTCGACCGGCTGCACGGATACGCAGTTCGACTTCACGCCGCAGTCGCCGCACCCCTCGCAGACCAGCTCGTTGATGATCACGCGCTTGTCCGGGTCCGGGTAGGTGCCGCGCTTGCGCCGGCGGCGCTTCTCGGCGGCACAGGTCTGGTCGTAGATGAGAACGGAAACGCCCTTCACCTCGCGCAGGTCCCGCTGCACCTGGTCGAGATCGTCGCGGTGGCTGACCGTGGTGCCGGGCGGGAAGCGCATGACGCCTTCGTACTTTTCCGGCTCGTCGCTGACCACGGCGATGCGCTTGACGCCCTCGGCACGCACCTGATCGGCGATCATTTCCATGGTCAGCCCGCCCTCGTGCGGCTGGCCGCCGGTCATGGCCACGGCGTCGTTGTAGAGGATCTTGTACGTCATATTGACGCCCGCGGCGAGCGCGAAGCGGATCGCCAGCGAGCCCGAATGGTTGTACGTGCCGTCGCCGAGGTTCTGGAAGAAGTGCTCGCGCTTGGAGAACGGCGCCTGGCCGATCCACTGCGCGCCCTCCCCGCCCATGGCGGTGAAGCCGACTGTGCCGCGATCCATCCACAACGCCATGAAATGGCAGCCGATACCGCCGCCGGCGATGGAACCCTCCGGCAGCCGCGTCGAGGTGTTGTGCGGGCAGCCGGAACAGAAATGCGGCCGGCGCACCGCGACATCGTGCGTGTCTGCCAGCATCGCCTGGAACTGGCGCAGCCGCGCCACGCGCGCTGCGATCTCCTCCGAGGGGCCGATCACCTTCAGGATGCGCTCGCCGATGGTAATGGCGATCTCGTTGGGATCGAGGGCGCCCATTGCCTGGAAGAGCCGCCGGCCGCGCTCGTCCTTCTTGCCGATCACGGTCGGCTGCATGGACGTGCCGTAGAGGTCCTCGCGCACCTGCACCTCGATAAGCGAGCGCTTCTCCTCGACGACGATCACCATTTCCAGGCCGCGCGCGAAATCCTTGATGTGCTCGAGGTCGAGCGGCCATGGACAGGCAACCTTGAAAAGCCGCAGCCCTAAAGCCGCCGCCCGCGCCTCGTCTATACCGAGGTCGGCCAGCGCCTGGCGCACGTCGAGATAGCTCGTGCCGACGGTGATGATGCCGATCTTCGGCTTGCGTCCGCCGGAAAAGACGATGCGGTTGAGCCCGTTCTCGCGCACGAAAGCCGCGGCGGCCGCGCGCTTGTAGTCGTGCAGCCGTTCCTCCTGGCCGAGCTGGTTGACCTCCATGCGGATATTCAGGCCACCCGGCGGCATATCGATCTCCGGCAGAACCATTTTCAGCCGCTCCAGCGCCACGTCGACCGAAGCCGTCGATTCGATGTTGTCCTTGACGCACTTGATCGCCGTCCAGGTGCCGGCGAAACGCGAAAGGGCATAGCCGTACAGCCCGTAGTCGATGAGTTCCTGTACGCCAGCCGGGTTGAGGATCGGCACCATCGTGTCGACGAAGGCGAATTCGCTGGCGTGCGCGACGGTGGAGGATTCGGCGGTGTGATCGTCGCCCATCAGGGCCAGCACCCCGCCATGCCTGGAGGAACCCGCGAGATTGGCATGGCGGAAGACGTCGCTGGTACGGTCCACGCCCGGCCCCTTCCCGTACCAGAGCGCGAAGACGCCGTCATGCCGGCCCTCGCCCAGAAGTTCCGTCTCCTGAGCGCCCCAGCACGCCGTCGCCGCCAGTTCCTCGTTGAGCCCCGGCTGGAAGATGATGTTGGTTTGCGAAAGCTGCTCGCGCGCCTTCCACAACTGCAGGTCGAGGCCGCCCAGCGGGGAGCCGCGATAACCCGAGATGAAACCGGCCGTGTCCAGCCCGTCTCTACGATCGCGCTCGCGCTGCATCAGGAGCATGCGCACGATCGCCTGGGCGCCGGAGACGAAGATCCGCTCTTTGGCGAGATCGTACTTGTCGCCGAGCGAGACCTGGTGAAGCGTCATCTGTGTCCTCCTCGACGGAGCGTGGTCGCGACGGGCAGCGGGCCGCTTTTCCACCGCGTGCGCTTCCGTCAGCGCCCCGGATCACTGCGACGACTTCCTTGCCCGAACCCGTCGCGACAATCCGGCGCGCCGTCCGAGATTCCGGTTCAGTCTTGTCCTGGAACGCCATTAAATCAAATCAAATTGGACGCCGCACGAAAAGAGCAAGACGAAGGAATTTCGCCAGCCGGTAGCGACCGTTTCTTTTGCGCAACCCACGCATAGCGAACGAATCTGGCTGTGCAAAGCTCTCCATTCGGGCCGCAACACCGGCTGCAGCAGGCCTTCGACCCTTTCGGCGAAAACGACCGCGTTTCGCACGCCATCACTTTTGCCCGCAGCACAAAGCTGCTAAATACCCGCGCCAAGCCGAGAGAGCGGCACGTCGTGACACCCGCGCAAGGCGGGGTCATCAACAAGAAAAACGGGGAAATGTCGGAGCAGGACATGTCTGGAAGAAGGGCCGGGCGACGGCGGACTGCCGCCCGGGAAGGGTGATTCGGTGCGTGCGATCGCTTTTGTCGTCCGCGCGATAAGCGGATTAAACGCGGTGATCGGCCATGTCTTTTCCTGGCTCTCCCTGGCCATCGTGCTCGTCTGCTTCACCGTCGTGGTGCAGCGTTACGTCTTCGCAACCAGCATCCTTTGGATGCGTGACCTCTATATCTGGCTGAACGGCGCCATGTTCACCGCCGTGGCGGGTTTTGCGCTGCTGCGCAACAACCATGTGCGCGTCGATGTCTTCTATCGTCCGGCCGGCGTGCGGCGGAAGGCGATCGTCGATCTCATCGGCGTCATTTTCTTCCTCCTGCCGTTCTGCACGGTCGTCTTCGTCTATGCGTGGCCCTTCGTCGCGCGCTCCTGGCGCATCTATGAGGGGTCCGCGAATGTCGGCGGAATGCCCGGCCTCTTCATCCTGAAGACCTTCATCCTCGGCTTTGCCGTGCTGGTGGGTCTGCAGGGCATCGCCATGGCGCTGCGGTCGATCCTCGTGCTTACCGGCAACGAGGAACTGCTGCCGGAAAACCTGCGCTACGAGAGTGAAGAACAGAAGCGACAGGAGACGGCAGTCTGATGGATCCGGTCCTTCTCGGCGAGCTCCTGTCAGGGCTCATGTTCTTCGGCATCATCGGCTTCCTCCTGCTCGGATTTCCGGTCGCGTTCACCCTTGCAGGCGTGTCGCTGATGTTCGGCCTCGTTGGCATGTGGCTGGGCGTCTTCGACCCCTCCAATTTCGGCAGCCTGGCCAATCGCTATCTGGGTTACATGACCAACGAGGTGCTGGTCGCAGTGCCCCTTTTCATCTTCATGGGCGTGGTGCTCGAGCGCTCGAAGATCGCCGAGCAACTGCTGCTGACCATGAGCAGGCTGTTCGGCAACCTGCGCGGCGGGCTGGGCATCTCCGTCATCGTCGTGGGCGCGCTGCTTGCCGCCTCCACCGGGGTCGTCGGCGCGACCGTGGTGACCATGGGGCTGATATCGCTGCCGGCCATGCTGCGCGCCAATTACGATCCGAAGCTGGCCAGCGGCGTCATCTGCGCGTCCGGCACGCTGGGGCAGATCGTGCCGCCCTCCACGGTGCTCATCTTCATGGGCGACATGCTGTCGGGCATCAACGCCCAGGTGCAGATGGAAAAGGGCAATTTCGCGCCCGCGCCCGTTTCCGTCGGCGACCTCTTTGCGGGCGCTCTGCTGCCGGGACTGCTGCTGGTGGGGCTCTATCTCGCGTGGATGATCTTCAAGGCCGTCTTCCAGCCGGCCTCCTGCCCGGCCACCCCCGTCGAGGACGGCGACCGGAAAAAGCTCCTCGGCGAGGTCGTCACGACCCTGATTCCGCCGCTCCTCCTGATCGTTGCCGTCCTGGGCTCGATCCTCGGCGGCATCGCCACGCCGACCGAGGCGTCCTCCGTGGGCGCCGTCGGCGCGCTCGTTCTGGCGGCCCTGCGCTGGCGCCTGTCCTTCAAGGTTCTTCAGGAATCGGTGACCGCCACGGCCAGCATCACCTGCATGGTGTTCATCATCCTGTTCGGCGCGGCGGTCTTCTCCATCGTGTTCCGGCTGATGGGCGGCGACAACCTGGTGCACGAGTTTCTGACCGGCCTGCCGGGCGGCACGCTGATGGCGGTGGCCGTCGTGATGCTGATCATGTTCGTGCTCGGCTTTATTCTCGACACGTTCGAGATCATCTTCATCGTCATCCCGATCACCGCGCCGATCCTGCTGGCCCTCGATGTCGATCCGGTGTGGCTGGGCGTGCTGGTCGGCGTCAACCTGCAAACGAGCTTCCTGACGCCGCCTTTCGGCTTCTCGCTGTTCTATCTGCGCGGCGTCGCCCCGGGCAGTGTCTCGACGACGACGATCTACCGGGGTGCGATCCCCTTCGTCGCCCTGCAGGTGGTTGCCATCGCGATCATGTTCCTCGTGCCGGCCATCGCCACCTGGCTGCCGGATGCGATCTACCGCTGAGGCATGAAAAAGGGCCCGGGAACCCCGGGCCCTGCGTGTCGGAAATCCCACGCGATCAGATGTGGAAGTATTTCTCGCGCGCCTGGATGAAGGGCGAGTCGGTTCCCTCCGTCTTCTGGCGCACGATGTTGAGCGAGGCGACGAAGCTCTCGGCGGTCTTCTTCGTCAGCGCATCGTCGGAATCCAGGAGCCCCTGCATGATCTCCTTGGCGGCGTTGGCGCCGGCTTCAAGAATCTCGTCGGGGAACGACAGGACATTGACGCCGTGCTCATCGACCAG
This sequence comes from Nitratireductor sp. GCM10026969, assembly GCF_042660605.1. Classification (NCBI taxonomy): domain Bacteria; kingdom Pseudomonadati; phylum Pseudomonadota; class Alphaproteobacteria; order Hyphomicrobiales; family Phyllobacteriaceae; genus Nitratireductor; species Nitratireductor sp. GCM10026969. The sequence continues at coordinate 23,321 of NZ_JBHSUM010000036.1, read as the reverse complement.
CGTCTGCAGCGCGCGCGGGTCGTTGGCCGCGAAGTCGGCGGCGACGTTGTCGTATTCGGCCTGCGCGCAATCGCGAATGATGGCCTGCAGGTCGGAAGGCAGTTCCTGGTACTTGGACTTGCTGACCACCAGCTCGGTCGCAAGGCCCGGCTCGACGAAGCTCGGGAAGTAATAGTTCTTGGCGACCTGGTAGAAGCCGAGCGCCAGGTCGTTGTAGGGGCCGACGAACTCCGCCGCGTCGAGCGTGCCCGACTGCAGCGCCTGGAAGATCTCGCCGGCAGCCATGTTGGTCACGGACGCGCCCAGCTTCTCCCACACCTGGCCGCCGAGACCGGGGGTACGGAAGCGCAGACCCTGGATCGAATCGACGCCCGTAAGCTCGTTGCGGAACCAGCCGCCCGCCTGCGTGCCGGTGTCACCGGACAGGAAGCCCTGCACGCCGAACTGGTCGTAGATCTCGTCCCAGATCTCCTGGCCGCCCATGTGGCGCACCCAGGCCGTCAGCTCGCGCGAGGTCATGCCGTACGGCACGCCGGTGAAGAAGGAGAGCCCGGCGCTCTTGTTCTGCCAGTAATAGGCAGCGCTGTGGGACATCTCAGCCGAGCCGTCGATCACGGCATCCAGCGACTGCAGCGGCGGTACCAGTTCGCCCGCCGCATAGACCTGGATCGTCAGCCGCCCGCCGGAGGCGGCGGTGATGCGGTCGGCCAGGCGCTGCGCGCCGACACCCAGTCCCGGGAAGTTCTTCGGCCAGGTGGTGACCATGCGCCAGGTCTGATTCTCCTGGGCGATGGCCGGAGCGGCGAGTGTGCTTGCCGCCGCGCCTGCCAATCCAGCCTTCTTGATGAACGAACGACGATCCATGAAAAACCTCCCGAATGGTGAGATGAGATGTGACGGGCACCGGAGCGCACTGGCGATCGCCATCCTCCCCGATGCCGGGCGCGTATCAATACACGCACGGGCAGGCAAGTCCAGTTTGCCCGCCCGGCGCTTCAACGCCGGATTTCCGCTGATCGAATCCGGTTGGAAAGCCGGGCCGGCGCGATTAGATGTGTGCTGCGCAGCACCGAGGAAAAACGAAAATGAAGCAGCCCCTTGTCGCCGTTTCCACCGACGTGAAGGCGTTCGAAAACTACGACTGGCACGCCACCCCGGACCAGTATCTCGAAGCCGCGCTCTCGGCTGCCGGGGTCTTCCCTGTTCTCATACCCTCCTTCGGCGAGCGGCTCGATTTCGACGCACTGCTGTCCTCGGTCGACGGCGTCATGCTGACCGGTGCGAAGTCGAACGTGCACCCTGCACACTATGGCGGAAAGGCCGACGAGAAGAACGGTCCCTATGACGAGCGGCGCGACGCGACCACCCTGCCGCTGATCCGCAAGACACTCGAGAAGGGTGTGCCGTTGCTGGCGATCTGCCGCGGCATTCAGGAACTGAACGTGGCTCTGGGCGGCACCGTCGCCGGCGAGATCCAGGAACGCGAGGGTGTGCTCGACCACCGTGCGCCGGAAAGCGATTCCCAGGACGCGCGCTTCGCGATCAGCCATCCGGTGCGCATCGAGCCGGAGACGTGCCTGGCCGGCGTTTTCGGAGTGGGCGAAGTTCGGGTCAATTCGGTCCACCGCCAGGGCATCGACCGGCTGGGCGCGAACCTGACGGTGGAAGCGGTGGCGCCAGACGGGACGGTCGAGGCCGTTTCCGTGAAAGGTGCCAAGGCGTTCGCCGTGGGGGTGCAGTGGCATCCCGAATACTGGGCGGCAAGCGACGACGCCTCGCAGCGGATCTTCGCCGCTTTCGGCGACGCTGTGCGGGCCCATGCCCGGGCACGGACGGATCGGGAGGCTATTGCGCGGTAAGCGCCATCGGCGGTGCGGCCGGCTTGACCGACTCGTAGGCCACGCCGTCGGCGGCATAGAATTCGGCGATGACGCGGCCATCGGCATCGGCGAAGATCACGTCGCCATTGGCCCCCTCCTTCCAGTACCGCGCCTCCTTGAGACGCGGCAGCAAGGTGGTGCAATTGCCCGCCATCTCCAGTTCGGCGCGGCTTCCACCCAGCATCTCGCCCTTGGCGACCGTGCAAGTGTCGTCCCCGCCCGGAACGGTGAGCCGGTAGCTCGACAGGGTTTCCTGCCGGTCCGGCGTTTTTGAGACACGCCCGCTGCCGCTCTCCGCGTCACCGAAGACAAAGGGAAGCGCCAGCAACCCTGCGGCCGCGACTCCGGAAACTGCAAGCTTCACGTCTTTGCCCCTTCGTTCGATACGCGACATGCATCTTCGCTGAACATGGTTAACGCAAACTTGCTTGGCGATTGTATGGCAGCGCGCGCTAGCGCTTCTGCCCCACATGTGCCGTTTCCGGCACGGGCGTCAGAGCCTTCCCCTCGGTGAACCAGGCAATCAGGTTGTCGACCGTCAAGTCGGCCATGCCCTGCCGTGTATGGACCGAGGCCGAGCCGACATGCGGCAGCAGGCAAGCGTTCTCACAGGCCATGAGCGCCTCCGGCACGTTCGGCTCGTCGACGAAGACATCGAGCCCGGCGGCGAGAATCGTGCCGGAGCGGAGCGCGTCGGCGAGCGCCTCCTCGTCGACAGTGCTGCCGCGCCCGATATTGACGAAGACGCCCTCGGGACCGAGTGCTGCAAGCACATCGGCGTTCACCGCCTTTTCGGTTGCCGTGCCGCCCGGCGCCACGGAGATCAGCGTGTCGACAGCCTCTGCCAGAGAGAGAAGCGTGGGATAATATCGGTAGTCGATGTCCTCGACCTGGCGCCGGTTGTGGTAGCTGACCGGCAGGCCGAACGCCTCGATCCGGCGGGCGATGGCGCGGCCGATTCGTCCCATGCCGAAGATGCCGACGCTGCGCCCCCGCAGGGATCCGCGGGTGAGCGGATAGGCCCCCTCCCGGGACCAGCGCCCTGCCCGCAGATAGGCCTCCGCCCGCGGCAGCTCGCGCACGGCGTTGATGAGCAGGCCAATGGCCGTATCCGCGACTTCTTCCGTCAATACGTCCGGAGTGTTGGTCACCATCACGCCTCTGGCGCCAGCATGTGCGGCGTCCACCACGTCATAGCCGACCCCGAAATTGGCGATGATTTCCAGATTGGGCAGAGCGTCGATCAACGCGGCGTCGATGACGGTCGCGGAAGCAATGCCCCTGACGGCGCGGCGGGCTTCCTCGTCGAGCAGCGCGGCATCGCCCCGCTCGATCCTGACCGCCTGAAACCGCTCCTCGATACGGCTGACGGCGTGCGGGTGCAACTTGCCCGGAATGAGCACCGTTGCCTGCGTCTGCGTCGAACTCATCGGTTACCTCCTGCGACTCACCGCCGATACGGTAGGCGCATGCGGGCACGATGTGAAGAAAACGCCCGCCTGACAGCGCCGAGACCATTCCGCGCTATTTACCCGAACGAGCGGATTGCGTCATTGTGGCTGTTGTGCATATTTGTTTCGAGACTCGAAAAAAATAGGCGACGGGCTCCCGGCCGCCCGGGGGTTCTCCGCAGCGGGAGGAAATCATGTATCTTGGCCTCGACCTCGGCACGTCGGGTGTGAAGGCGCTTCTGATCGACGAAGCGCAGGAAATTGTCGCCTCCGCCAATGCCCCTCTGGACGTCTCCAGGCCCCACGCGGGCTGGTCCGAGCAGGACCCGGCGGACTGGATCGAGGCGACGGAGGCCGCGCTTGCGGCGTTGATAAAGAGCCACGGCGAGGCGCTGGCGGCGGTCAGGGGCATCGGCCTTTCGGGCCAGATGCACGGCGCGACGCTGCTCGACGCCTCCGACAAGCCGCTCAGGCCCTCAATCCTGTGGAACGACACGCGCAGCCACGCGGAGGCGGCCGCCCTCGATGCCGACCCGCGCTTCCGCGACATCACGGGCAACATCGTGTTTCCCGGCTTCACGGCGCCGAAGCTCGTCTGGGTGAAGCGCAACGAGCCGGAGATTTTCGCCGCCACGAATAAGGTGCTCCTGCCCAAGGATTATCTGCGGCTGTGGCTGACGGGCGAGCACGTCTCGGAAATGTCCGACGCCGCCGGTACCGCCTGGCTGGATGTACGACAGCGCCGCTGGTCGCCGGCGCTACTGGCCGCCACCGATCTCGACGAAAGCCATATGCCCGGCCTCGTCGAAGGTACCGAGCGCTCCGGCACCCTGCGCGCGGAGCTGGCCGGGCGCTGGGGTATGGGAGAGGACGTGACCGTCGCCGGCGGTGCCGGAGACAATGCGGCCTCGGCCTGCGGCGCGGGCACCGTCCGCCCGGGGACGGCCTTCGCCTCGCTCGGCACGTCCGGCGTGCTCTTCGCCGCCAACGGTGCCTATCTGCCCAATCCGGAAAGTGCCGTGCACACCTTCTGCCACGCCCTGCCCGATACCTGGCACCAGATGGGGGTAATTCTCTCTGCGACCGATTCGCTCAATTGGCTGGCCGGCATCACCGGCAGCAAACCCGGCGAACTGACGGCCGCACTCGGCGACACGCTGAGGGCACCGACGGGCGTCACCTTCCTGCCCTATCTTTCCGGCGAGCGCACGCCGCACAACGATGCTGCGATCCGCGGCAGCTTCGTGGGCCTTGCCCACCAGAGCGATCGGCCGGCCCTCACACAGGCGGTGCTGGAGGGCGTGGCTTTCGCCTTCCGCGACAATCTCGAAGCGTTGAGACAGGCCGGCACGGAGCTTCCGCGCGTGACTGCCATCGGCGGCGGCTCGCGTTCATCCTACTGGTTGAAGGCGATCGCCACCGCGCTCGGCCTACCGGTCGACCTGCCCGCGGAGGGCGATTTCGGCGCCGCCTTCGGCGCCGCTCGCCTGGGCCTGATCGCCGCCGAGGGGGCGGACCCGCGCACCGTCTGCACGCCGCCCGAGGTCTCGACCACCATCGAGCCGGAAACGGGCTTGTCCGCCGCCTATGAAGACGCCTACCGCCGCTACTGCGCGCTTTATCCCGCGATACGAGGAGCCTCGACATGAGCACTGGATTTTTCGGCGACATCAAGCCGGCCACCTATGAGGGACCGGATTCGGACAATCCGCTCGCCTTCCGCCACTACAATCCGGACGAGGTGGTGCTGGGCAAGCGCATGGAGGACCACCTGCGCTTCGCCGTCTGCTACTGGCACAATTTCGTCTGGCCGGGCAACGATCCCTTCGGCGGGCAGACCTTCGAGCGGCCGTGGTTCGGCGACACGATGGACAAGGCGCGCCTGAAGGCCGACGTCGCCTTCGAGATGTTCGAGATCCTGGGCACGCCCTTCTTCACCTTCCACGATCATGACGTACGCCCTGAGGGCGACACCTATGCGGAAAGCGTGGCGCGGCTGAACGAGATCGCCGACTATTTCGCCGCCAAGATGGAAAGCGGCGGTCCGAAGCTGCTCTGGGGAACGGCCAATCTTTTCTCCAACCGCCGCTATATGGCCGGCGCGGCCACCAATCCGGATCCGGACGTCTTCGCCTATGCCGCCGCCACGGTGAAGGCCTGCATGGACGTGACAAAGCGCCTTGGCGGCCGGAATTACGTGCTGTGGGGCGGTCGCGAGGGCTACGAGACCCTGCTCAACACCGATATGGGACGGGAGCTGGACCAACTCGGCCGCTTCCTGAACATGGTCGTCGACTACAAGCACAAGATTGGCTTCGAGGGCACAATCCTCGTCGAACCCAAGCCGCAGGAGCCTACCAAGCACCAGTACGATTACGACGTGGCTACCGTCTACGGTTTCCTGAAGCGCCACGGGTTGGAGAACGAGGTCAAGGTGAACATCGAGCAGGGTCACGCGATCCTCGCCGGCCATTCCTTCGAGCACGAACTGGCGCTCGCCTCCGCGCTCGGGATCCTCGGCTCAATCGACATGAACCGCAACGACTACCAGTCCGGCTGGGACACCGACCAGTTTCCCAACAACGTGCCCGAAGCCGCCCTCGCCTACTACTACGTGCTCAAGGCCGGCGGCTTCACGACGGGCGGCACCAATTTCGATGCCAAGCTGCGGCGCCAGTCGATCGATCCGGAAGACCTGATCGCCGCCCATATCGGCGGCATGGATGTCTGCGCCCGCGGTCTCAAGGCCGCCGCGAAGATGATCGAGGACAAGGCGCTCTCCGCACCGCTCAAGGAGCGTTATGCCGGTTGGCAGGATGCGGAGGCCCAGGCGATGCTCAGGGGCGAACGCTCGCTCGAGGAGATCGCCGAGCGCGTTGCGCGCGACAACGTCAACCCCCAGCCACGCTCCGGCCGGCAGGAGAAGCTCGAAAACATCGTCAACCGCTACGTCTAAAGCGTGTCGCGTTTGACGTGATTCAGGATTCCCCTTGAGGCTCTGTCGTGATTCATTGCGGTTTGAAGGAGAACTGCGATGGGCAAGCCGCTACCGATGGCGTTGCGTGAGCGTGTTGCTGGGTATGTCGACGAGGGGCACGGCCACCCGGAGGCCGCACGGCATTTCCGTGTCTCGCCCCGTTTCGTGAACGAGCTGATGAAGCTCAGGCGAGAAACGGGATCGCTTGAGCCTCGCCGCCAGGGCCATGCGCCGGGCGGTGGCAAGCTGGCCCCGCATGCCGCCTTTGTGCGCCAGCGGATGGCTGAGGCAGGGGAACTGACACTGGACGAGCTGTGCGCCGAGCTGGAGGCGCGCGGGGTGAGCGTTCATCGTTCCAATGTCGCCCGCCTGCTGCATCGCCTCGGGCTCAGCCATAAAAAACTCTGCAGGCCAGCGAACAGGAGCGGGCCGACATCCGTGAGGCGCGCGCGCTTTGGAGTACGCGGCGCAAGCGCTTCTTCGCCAAGGCCTTGCCGCGCCTGGTCTTCATCGACGAGACGTCGACCAACACCAAGCTGACCAAGCGCACCGGCTGGTCGCCGAGAGGCGAGCGCTACAAGACACACGCCCCCTTCGGCCAATGGAAGACGCAGACCTTCATCGCCGGCCTGCGCTGCCACGGCATGATCGCACCATGGATCGTCGATGCACCGATGAACGCCCGCCGCTTCGAGACCTGGGTGGAGACCCAACTGGCTCCCGAACTGGAGCCCCACGATGTCGTCATCCTCGACAATGTCGGCTTCCACAAGAGCGAGCGGGCGGCCGAACTGGTCCGCAATCGCGGCGCATGGATGCTCTTCCTGCCGCCATATTCGCCCGATCTCAATCCGGATCGAGATGGCTTTCTCAAAACTCAAGGCCCTCCTGCGTAAGAAGGCGGTGAGAAGTTTCGAGGCCCTCTGCCAAGCACTCGGAGACATCTGCGATCTCTTCGACCCAATCCAATGCCGAAACTTCTTCCAGGCAGCAGGATACGGGGCCGATTAATCGCGACACGCTTTAGTTGAGACCAGCCCTGATGGCCGCCCGGACGCATTTTGGGAACCCCACGCCACCTGCTGCGTTTCCGGCCGGCTCCACCCGCTTGCGCGTGATCTTCGAGGTCCCCGCGAGCGAGCGGTTTTCACTTGTCTGGGCAAGGCGCTATTTGTCTATAAGGTGTCGTCAAATCTTCATCGCGACGCCTTCATCCAGTCAGGATTGAACGGCAAGATTCACGTCATGAGTCGGAGGCGTACGATGACGGTCGAGAAGAATCTGGAAGCTGAGATCGACGCCCTTTTGGCGAAGGACGACGATACGGCGTCGATCATTGACACCCTGCTGGCAATGCCCCGTCCGGCGGGTGCGGACGATTCCTGGGAAAAGGTCCTGCACGAACGCCTGCAGGCCCGGCTTGCGCGCAGAATGCGCGAGGCCCTCGAAGGGGATACGGATTCGAAGATCTCCAGGAGCGCGGCATGAAAGGCCCCTCCCCGAATCCGCAACGGTGCAAGATTCTCGACTTCGTTCAGGCGCGGTATGACAGGGTCCCACCGTGTCGGCACGGAGAGCCGGGCCGCGGCATCGGCGCCCACATCCGTCCGGTCGATGATAATCTTCCCCGGGGGCAGATCGACTTCCTCGTCGACGATGGCCTTATCTGCCCGCCGGAAAGCGCGCGGGCAGACCGCAAGCGCCTGCCCGTCCGCAACGGGCTGGGCCGCCTTAGCGCCAACCAGCGCCTTGCGCGGAAAACGGGTGAGTTCGGCCGGGTGCAACTCTGACGACGCGGCCGGACCGATCGCTCAACTCAGCGGAATATCGTTTTCCGCTTTGTCTTGCTGATACGTCTTTGACAGGTCCGCATAGATTTCCGATAGCCGCGTGAGACGCGCCTCGAGCCTGCCCCTGTCCTCCGCCGGCAGCGCGCCGACCAGCTTGCGGATGGCATGGCTCGTCCAGTAGGCATTTTCGGCCCTGTAGCCGCCCGGATCGAGGCGGAAAACTTCCTTCAGGATGTTGAGGTCGTGCGGAATGGCGAAGGAATCGCGCGAGTCCTCGTGGCTGAAGAGGTAGTAGAAATTGTCGAAACCCGCCCAGGTGATGGCGGAAAGGCAGAGCGAGCAGGGCTCATGGGTCGAGAGAAAGACGCAGTCCCTGGTGGCCGGCCTGTCGTCCCGAGGCAGTTCGTAGAAGCGCTTCAGCGTGTGCACCTCGCCGTGCCAGAGGGGGTTTTCCTGTTCGTTGTTGGTCTCCGCCACCACCAGCGAGAGATCGGCTTTCTTCAGGATCGCGGCACCGAACAGCTTGTTGCCGGCCCGCACGCCGGTGCGGGTCCGCGGCACGATATGCTGCTCGATCACGTCCAGCAGGCGGTCGATGAAGGCTGCGTCGTGCTTCATGGCATATCCGGCAGATGGATTTCAAAAGGATCATCGAAGAAATGCTCTTCCAGGTTCCGTCCCTCGCCGCCTCGGTCGACGACTAGAAAATCCTGGGTCTCGCCGATCGGCGTCAACACGGCGTGCCAAATCCCACGCGCGTAGTTCACGCCCTGGCCGGGATGCGACACGAAAGCCTGCGGCGCGCCGGGCCTGCCCGCCTCGTCCGGGCAGACGACCACGAGGTAAGGCCGCGGTGCTAGCGGGATAAAAGCCTGGCTGCCCAAGGGATGCCGCTCCACCATCTCGAGCCGGAGCGGCATGGGATAGGGCTCGGCCCGGAAGATGTTGATGAGCACTCGCGCATCCGCGCCAGCCGCCTCGACCCGGGCGAGATCATGGAAACGGCGGCACTTGCCGCCGTTGATCAGGAAGCTCTCCGCCCCCGCGGTCTCGATCACGTCACCGAAGGGAGCGAAAGCTTCGCGCGTCAGCGGTGTCGCCGTGACCGTCTTCATCGTGCCCCGCCCCGCCAGAGCGGCCTGAGGGCCGCATGGCGGTTCACGTCCTTGTAGAGCAGGTAGCGGAACTTCCCCGGCCCGCCGGCATAGCAGGCCTGCGGGCAGAAGGCCCTGAGCCACATGAAGTCGCCGGCCTCCACCTCCACCCAATCCTTGTTGAGCCGGTAGACCGCCTTGCCTTCCAGCACATAGAGCCCGTGCTCCATGACATGGGTCTCGGCAAAGGGAATCGCCGCCCCCGGCTGGAAGGTGACGATCGTCACATGCATGTCGTGCCGCATGTCCTCGGGATCGACGAAGCGGGTGGTCGCCCACTTGCCTTCGGTATCCGGCATGGGTGTGGGGGCGATGTCCCGTTCATTGGTGAAGAAGGCCTGCGGCAAGGGCACGCCGTCGACCGCCTCATAGGCCTTGCGGATCCAGTGAAAACGCACGGGCGCCGTGCCTTCATTGCGAACCGTCCAGCCGCTTCCGGGCGGCAGGAAAGCGTAGCCGCCGGGCTCCATCCGGTGCACCTGTCCGTCGAGACGGACGGTCAATTCGCCCTCCAGCACGAACAGAACGGCCTCGGCTTGGGGCTCGGACTCCGGCCTTTCGCTACCGCCGCCCGGCTGCACCTCCATGATGTATTGGGAGAAGGTCTCGGCAAATCCGGAAAGCGGGCGGGCGAGGATCCAGAGCCGCGTCTTTTCCCAGAAAGGCAGGCAACTCGTCACGATGTCCCGCATGACGCCCCTGGGGATGACGGCGTAGGCCTCGGTGAAGACCGCCCGGCCGGTGAGCAGGTCCGTCTGCGGCGGATGACCGCCGGTGGGCGCGTAGTAGTATCCGCTCATGATGGCAGCATGTCCTTGAGCCGCAGATAAGCGATCCGCTCGACCTCGGCGCAGGCCGTGGCGAACTCTTCCTCGCGGCTGTTTTCGATCCGGGTCTCGAAGGCCTTCAGAATGCCGTTCTTCGTATGGTCCTTGACGGCGATGATGAAGGGAAAGCCAAACTTCTGCACATAGCGCGTGTTGAGATCGGTGAAGCGCGCGCGCTCCTCGTCCGTCAGCGCGTCGAGGCCGGCCGAGGCCTGCTCACGGGTGGATTCCGGCGTCAGCCGTCTCGCCCCCTCGAGCTTGCCGGCAAGATCCGGATGCGCCTTCAGAACGCCCAGCCGCTCCTCCCCGCTCGCCGAGCGGAAGGCGCGCGAAAGCGCGTTGTGCAGGCCGGCGGCGCTGTCGTGCGCCGGCCCCAGCTCCAGGCGGAACGCCCGCTCGGCGATCCAGGCTGAATGCTCGAAAATGCCGCCGAAGCGCTCCACGAACGCCGCCTCGTCCATGCGGCTGGGCACGAGATCGGGCGCCCGATAGGGGTGATGCTCCATCCAGTGCCGGGCAATGTCGATGCGCCTCGGCAGCCAGACCTTCTCGTGGCCTTTCACGTAGTCGATGAAGCGCTTGAGGGCCGCCACCCGGCCCGGCCTGCCGACGAGCCGGCAGTGCAGCCCGACGCTCATCATCGCCGGCCGGCCCGCCCTTCCTTCTTCATAGAGCGTGTCGAAGGCGTCCTTCAGATAGGCGAAGAACTGATCGCCGGAATTGAAGCCCTGCGCAGTGGCGAAGCGCATGTCGTTGGCATCCAGCGTATAGGGGATGACGAGCTGCGGTCGCATCGGTTTGCCATGCCCGTCATGATCGAGCCAGTAGGGCAGGTCGTCGTCATAGGTATCGGAAAGCCACGCGAAGCCGCCCTGCTCGATCGCGAGTTTCACCGAGTTGACCGATGTACGCCCGAGATAGAGCCCCGTCGGTGCCTCGCCGACCACTTCCGTGTGCAGGCGCACCGCCTCATCGAGGTCGCGCCGCTCGTCCTTCTGCGCATGCGCGCGATAGTCGATCCATTTGAGCCCGTGGCTGGCGATCTCCCAGCCGGCCTCCTGCATGGCCGCAACCTGCTCCGGGGCGCGCGCCAGCGCGCTTGCCACACCGAAAACCGTCACCGGCACTTGCGCCTGCGTGAACAGGCGGTGAAGCCGCCAGAAGCCGGCCCGCGCACCGTACTCGTAAATTGATTCCATGTTCCAGTGGCGCATGGCGGGCCAGGCCGCGGCCCCGACGATCTCCGAGAGGAAAGCCTCGGAGGCCTCGTCTCCATGGAGAATGCAGTTTTCGCCGCCCTCTTCGTAGTTGACGACGAACTGCACCGCCACGCGGGCGCCGCCCGGCCACTGCGGGTCGGGGGGATTGGGCCCGTAGCCACGCATGTTCCGACAGTAGCGCGTCACTTTCGCGTATCCCTCCATCTATCAGGTTCCTCAACGATAACCGAAGGCCGGCATGATTAATTCATCGAAATATTTGAAAGTCTTTCTGCCCCCTTTGTGGCGCAGGCCCCCTTATGCCGCTCGCCGATTTGCCGCACAATCCGTTCGGGATAATATGGAACCGAAGGGAGCTTGCCATGAGCGACCAAGGCACCGGCCGGCTGACGACGCACGTGCTGGATACGGCCCAGGGGCGGCCCGCCGCAGGGATGGAAATCGCGCTTTACCGGCTCGAAGGCGAGAACCGCACGCACCTCAAGACCGTCCGGACCAACACCGACGGACGCTGCGACGCGCCGCTGATGGAAGGCAGGGACTTCGCGCTCGGTGAGTACGAACTGATTTTCCAGGTGGGCAATTATCTGCGCGCCAACCACGTGGCGATCCCCGCACCCGCCTTCCTCGACCGGGTGCCCATCCGCTTCGGCATGGCCGAGCGCGCGCACTATCATGTGCCGCTGTTGGTTTCGCCCTACGGCTACTCCACTTATCGGGGGAGTTGAGAAAGACATGTTCAGGTCTGCGCTTCATAAGACGCACGTCCTCCCGGAAGCCGCGGCGATAGCGCGGCTGTCCGGGATCCATTCCGGAACATGCACGAGTCACGGAATGGATCCCGGCTCGCGGGAATTCCGCTCACTTGGCCGGGATGACGATGCAGGTACGGGAGAAATGCCCGAGCCGACAGAGGGGGGCATTGGTTCATCATGACTGCCATCCGCCACGAAATCCGTTTCCTGCTCAACGGCCGCAAGGTGACGCTCACCGACGTGCCGCCCGAGCGCACGCTGCTCGATTTCCTGCGGATAGAGCGTCGCCTCATCGGCACCAAGGAGGGCTGTGCGGAAGGCGATTGCGGGGCCTGCACGGTGCTGGTCGGCCGGCTTTCCGGCGACACGCTCGTCTATGAGGGCGTGAACGCCTGCATCCGCTTCCTGGGCTCGCTCGACGGCTGCCACGTGGTCACGGTGGAGCACCTGAAGCGCCCCGACGGCAGCCTCCACCCCGTCCAGCAGGCGCTGGTCGACTTTCACGGATCCCAGTGCGGCTTCTGCACGCCGGGCTTCGTGATGTCGCTCTACGCGCTGTGGATGCGCGTGCCGAACCCGTCCGAGGCGGCCATCGAAAAGGCGCTTCAGGGCAACCTCTGCCGCTGCACCGGCTACGCGCCGATCGTGCGCGCCGCATGCGCCATCTCGTCCTACGGCGGGGTGGATACGGACCCGCTGGCGGCCGAGCGCGAGGCCGTGACGGCAGAGCTGAAGGCGCTGCGCGACGGCGCCCGCGTGGAGATCGGACAAGGGCGCGAGCGCCTTGTCATTCCGGCGAGCGTCGACGACCTGGCGCATGTGCTCGAAGCAGAACCGGAAGCCACCGTGGTGGCCGGCAGCACCGATGTCGGCCTGTGGGTGACGAAGTTCATGCGCGACATCGCGCCGGTCGTCTTCATCGGCGGGCTGGAGGCTCTTCACACCATCTCGGAGAAGGACGGCACGCTATCGATCGGTGCCGGGGTGAGCTATTCCGAGGCGTTTCCCCTTCTGGCGACGCACATACCGGCTTTCGGCCGCCTGATCGACCGCATCGGCGGCGATCAGGTGCGCAATATGGGCACGATCGGCGGCAACATCGCCAACGGTTCGCCGATCGGCGACACGCCGCCGCCGCTGATCGCCCTCGGCGCCACGCTGACGCTGCGCAAGGGAGACAGACGGCGCACCATCCCGCTCGAGGACTTCTTCATCGGCTATGGCCAGCAGGACAGGCAGCCCTGCGAATTCGTCGAGGCGGTGCACGTCCCGCTGCCCGATCCCAATACGCATTTTGCGGTGTGGAAGATCTCCAAGCGGCGCGACGAGGACATCACCGCCGCGCTCGGCGCCTTCGCCATGAAACGCGCAAGCGATGGAACGGTCGCCTCGGCCCGCCTCGCCTATGGCGGCATGGCGCCGACACCGAAACGCGCCGCGGCGGCCGAGGCAGCCCTCGTCGGAAACGAATGGACGCGCGAAACCGTCGAGCGGGCCGTCATCGCGCTTGAACAGGACTTCACCCCCATCAGCGACATGCGCGCCTCCGCCGAGTACCGCATGATGGCGGCGAAGAACCTCCTGCGCCGATTCTTCCTGGAAACGTCGGGCGATCCCGGCCCGCTGGAGGTGGCGCGCGATCATAAGGAGATCGCCGCATGACCAGACACGAAGCGCTCGATCTCACGAAGACGACAATCTCCGGCGGCGTCGGCACCGACCGCCGGCACGACTCCGCTCACAAGCACGTGACCGGCGAGGCCGTCTACATCGACGATATGGCCGAACCCGCCGGCACGCTGCATGCCTATCTGGGACTGTCTGCCGTTGCGCACGGCACCATCCGGAAGATGGACCTCTCCGAGGTCGAGAAGGCGCCGGGCGTCGTGGCGGTGCTGACCGCCCGCGACGTGCCGGGCGAAAACGACATCAGTCCCCCCGGGCTCCATGACGAGCCGATCCTGGCGGATCACGAGGTCCACTTCCTCGGCCAGCCCGTCTTTGCCGTGATCGCCGAAACGCGCGAGGCCGCGCGCCGCGCCCGTCGGCTGGCGAAGATCGAATATGACGAGCAGCCGGCGCTGATCGACATCGCCGAGGCGGACCCGAAGAACGCCCGGCTCGTCACCAAGCCGCTGGCCCTCGTCCGGGGCGATGCGGAAAAGGCGATCGCCGCGGCCCCGCGCCGCATCAAGGGGCGCATGCGCGTCGGCGGCCAGGACCATTTCTACCTCGAAGGGCAGATCGCGTTTGCCGTGCCGGGCGAGGACATGGACGTGACGGTCCATTCCTCCACGCAGCACCCGAGCGAGGTGCAGCACATGGTGGCCCATGCGCTGGGCATCTCCTCCCACGCCGTCGCCATCGAGGTTCGCCGCGTCGGCGGCGGTTTCGGCGGCAAGGAGACCCAGGCGAACCTGTTCGCGGTCGTCGCCGCCATCGCCGCCAAGCGCACTGGCCGTGCGGTCAAACTGCGCCCGGACCGCGACGACGACATGACTGCGACCGGCAAGCGGCACGACTTCCTGATCGACTATGAGGTGGGCTTCGACGAGGACGGTACGATCCTCGGGGCTGACTTCACCTATGCCGCTCGCTGCGGCTTTTCCGCCGACCTCTCCGGCCCGGTGACGGACCGCGCGCTGTTTCATTGCGACAACACCTATTACTATCCCGCCGTGCGCGCCGTTTCCGCGCCGCTCTACACCAACACGGTCTCCAACACCGCCTTCCGCGGCTTCGGCGGACCGCAGGGCATGGTGGGGGCGGAGCGCATCATCGAGGAAGTCGCCTTCGCCCTCGGCAAGGATCCGCTGGAGATACGCAAGAAGAATTTCTACGGTGAGGTCGACCGCAACGTCACGCCCTACCACCAGACGGTCGAGGACAACGTCGTCCACCGCGTTGTGAGCGAACTGGAGGAGAGCGCGAACTACGCCGCCCGGCGGCAGGCGATTAATGAATTCAACGCCAAAAGCGCGATCATCAAGCGCGGCATCGCGCTCACGCCGGTCAAGTTCGGCATCTCCTTCACCGCCACCCACTACAACCAGGCCGGCGCGCTGGTCCACGTCTATACCGACGGCTCCGTGCACCTGAACCATGGCGGCACGGAGATGGGCCAGGGCCTCTACACGAAGGTGGCGCAGGTCGTCGCGGAGGAATTCCAGATCGACATCGACCAGGTGAAGATCACCGCCACCACCACCGGCAAGGTGCCCAACACATCGGCCACCGCCGCTTCCTCCGGCTCCGACCTGAACGGCATGGCCGCGCAGAACGCCGCGCGCCAGATCAAGGACCGCCTGACCGATTTCGCAGCCGAACGCCATGGCGTGTCGAAGGAGCAGATCGCCTTCCTGCCGGGCCGTGTGCGGGTGGGCAACCAGGAAATCCCCTTCCCCGATCTCGTCCGCCAGGCCTACATGGCCCGCATCCAACTCTCGGCGGCCGGCTTCTACAAGACCCCGAAGATCCACTGGGATCGCGACAAGGGCCAGGGCCACCCCTTCTATTATTTCGCCTATGGCGCGGCCTGCGCGGAGGTCTCGATCGACACGCTGACCGGCGAATACATGATCGAGCAGGTGGATATCCTGCACGAGACCGGCAAATCGCTGAACCGCGCCATCGACATCGGCCAGATCGAGGGTGGCTTCATCCAGGGGATGGGCTGGCTGACGACGGAGGAACTGGTCTGGGATGAGAAGGGCCGGCTGAGGACGCACGCCCCCTCCACCTACAAGATCCCGCTCGCCTCCGACCGGCCGAAGGTCTTCAACGTGACATTGGCCGACTGGGCCGAAAACGCCGAGCCCACGGTTCACCGCTCCAAGGCCGTCGGCGAGCCGCCCTTCATGCTCGCCATGTCGGTGCTGCATGCGCTCTCCGATGCGGTGGCGAGTGTGGCCAACCACAAGATCTGCCCGCGCCTCGACACGCCCGCCACGCCCGAGCGCGTGCTGATGGCCGTGGAACGGCTGAAGGCGGACACGGGGAAGTAGGTTGTTTGGCTTGGCGCAGCGATTTGACATGCGTTCGCTCCTGCACGCCCGCCTGATCCGGGCTGGTGGGCAAACCGACGGCAATCGGCCATGACGGCGCTCGCCAAAAGCCTTGCCGCCTTCCTGGATACGGCGCCCACGGTTGCCCTCGTCGAGGTGACCGAGGCCAAGGGTTCCACCCCGCGCGAGAAAGGCGCGTGGATGCTTGTGTCCCCCGACGCCATCCTCGGCACGATTGGCGGCGGGCAGCTCGAGTTTCTGGCCATCGCCCGAGCGCGCGAGCTGATCGAGAAGAACATCGCCACCGGCGCTCTCGATATCCCGCTCGGCCCCGAAATCGGCCAGTGCTGCGGCGGCCGCGTGGGGCTCGCCATCCGCATCGCCGAGCCTGAAGATCGCGCCGAGCTGGCGCGCCGCGCAGAGATCGAGGATGCAGCAAGGCCGCATGTCTATCTCTTCGGCGGCGGCCATGTCGGCCGGGCGCTGGCGGCGGCGCTTGCGCTTCTTCCGGTTCGAACCGTTCTCCTCGAGACGCGGGCCGACGTCCTCGAAGGCATCCCGCAGGAGGTGGAAACGCGCCTGACGGCGGTGCCG
Source organism: Nitratireductor sp. GCM10026969 (assembly GCF_042660605.1). NCBI lineage: Bacteria > Pseudomonadati > Pseudomonadota > Alphaproteobacteria > Hyphomicrobiales > Phyllobacteriaceae > Nitratireductor > Nitratireductor sp. GCM10026969. Next base: position 6,669 of record NZ_JBHSUM010000036.1, on the reverse strand, counting down.
GAGGAGGCTGTCCGCGAGGCGCCGGCGGGCGCCGCCTTCATCGTGCTCACCCACGACCATGCGCTCGATTTCCTGATCGTTTCCGAGGCCCTGGCGCGCGAGGACGCGGCCTATGTCGGCATGATCGGCTCGAAGACGAAAAAGGCGACGTTCAAAAGCTGGTATCTGAAGAATGGCGGCGACGAGCGACGCCTGGCCCGGCTTGTCACCCCGATCGGCGGCGAGACGGTGCGGGACAAACGCCCCGCCGTCATCGCCGCGGTGGCTGCCGCTGAGGTGATCGCCGCACTCACACGCGCGACCTGAGGGGCCGGCGGAGGACGCCGAGCCTCAGGGCAGCGTGAAGTCGAAACGGTATGTCGCTGAAAGGCCGATGGTCAGTTGGTCGGCCGAGCCGCGCTCGCGCACGAGGCTGGAGTCAGCGGCAGGGCCCTTCAACCGCTCGTACTCGGCAAACAGGCTCGTCGTGATCTGGTCCGTGGTCTTCCAGGTGATCGCGCCGCCGAAACCGACGGACTTAATGCCGCTGCCAGGGTGGTATTCGGCAAGATCAGAAGCAGCCGCCTCCTCGGCATCGACGCCGTAGTAGGCGTCGAAATATCCGGCGCTGGCAAAGGAGAGTCGCGGTCCCGCGGAAACGCGAATGACCGGCGTCACGTCCGCGAAGGCGTCCGCGGACAGATCACCCACGACGCCGTCGTGAGAACGAATGCCATGCCGCACCTCCGCGCGCACGCGCATCCACTCGAGGGGATAGACCTCGGCGAACGCGCCCGCCTCGGCGCCCCATTTCACGGGATCCAGCCCCTTCAGGTCGTCCGACGTATCCTCGTCGCGCCCGAACAGCAGCTTGCCGGTGACACCGGTTCTGAATCTGGTCGTGTCGATGATGGCGAACGAGGGGTTGTCGTTGCGCGAGGTGAACCGGGCCGTGTTGCCCTGGCGGCCGAAGGAAATCAGCGGCGCCGCCCGAAACACGCGGCTGCCCGAGCCCTCGAAACGCGGTCCCGCCAGCCCCGTGGCACCCACCGTAAGAGACCAGTCGCCGGACCAGAAGTGACGCTCGTCCTCCTGAGCGAGGGCGGGAAAGCCGCCAGCGCAGAAGGCAATACCCAGGGCAATCCCTCTGCAAACAAAATGATGTTTAAGCAAGAAAGTACTCCGTTCGTACAATATGCAATGAAAGCAAACGCGTTTACGCACATGGGCGACGACGCGACCTCGGAAAGTGCATGGAAACGGCTGCAGCGGCCTCGTTTACGAGGAACCTCGCAAATGTGCGGCCGACACCCCCTGATGGCGGACAGCAGGGCACGCGGAAACCGCGCACCCCGCCAATCCCGCTAGCTACGAAGGCACAGGACGTGTCAGCCGGCCGGCTTGAGGGACAGCTTGCTGGCTCCGATCGCCACGTTGAGGCCCTTGGTGCCTTCGGCGCTGAAGGGCTGCAGTCCGATCTTCTTGCTGGAGCCGCCGATCAGAGCGTTGGCGCCGAGGCCGAGGCCGATCGACCCGCCGGCCGAGACGCCCACATAGTCACCCGCGAGTGCATGCTCGCCGACTTCATTGCCGATGGGTGTGAGCACGACCCACTTTAGGTACGACTTCTCGGTGATGCCGATGTCGAGGCCGAGCTTGCCCATCGTGCCGGTATACCGCTCAACGGTACCGTCGGAATGGGTGAATTCGCAATTCACGCCCTTGCTCGAACCGATGAGCAGGCCAATGCCCCCATCCACCACGCAGGACAGCACGCCGAGCTTTGTCTGCTCCGCCGGCTTCGAGGCAGCCTCGCTCGGCTGCGCGGCCGTCTCAGCCGCATTGGCCGCGGCGAAGCCAAAAGCGCAGGAGAAAATAGTCGCGGCAAAAATGTATTTCATCATACGTATACTTCCTCAAATACTTCGCTGTAAACGAACGCGAACTATCGGGTAAATTGTGAGCTGAATATGGCCGGCAAACGAAAAACAATGCCATTGCCGCAAGCGCACGGATAGGCCGAGGCCCAGGGGCTACCGGCGACGCACGCTGTCATCGGCGCGCGGGCGGGCTTACCGCCCTGCAAGTATCTCCCTGATGAGACGCTGGCAGCGCTCGGCCATGAAATCGACCAGGAGCCGCACCTTGGGATCCTGCAGCTTCTTGTGCGGATAGATGGCGGCGAGCTTCACAGCCGCCGGCGGTGTCTCTGGAAGGATGACCCTGAGCCGCCTGTCGCGAATGAACGGCTCGATCTCGAAACGCGGCTTGTTGATGATGCCGTGGCCGGCGAGCGCCCAGCCGGTAATCACGTCGCCATCATCGGTATCGAAGGGTCCGTGCACCTCGAACTTCCTCGGCCCTTCGTCCGTCTGCAGGGTCCAGAAATACTCGTGCGTGCCGGGAAAGCGCAGCATAAGGCAATCGTGCCCGTCTTCGACGAGCTCTTCCGGCCGCGCGGGCTCGCCACGTCGTTCGAGATAAGCCGGCGAGGCCGCCAGAACCCGCTCGCAATCCATGATGCCGCGCATGCGCAGGCTGGAATCCTCCAGAACGCCCAGCTTGAAGGCGACATCGATGCCCTCGTGCATCAGGTCCACCGCGCGGTCCGAAAGCCTGAGCCGCACCTCGATATGCGGATAGCGGTCGCGAAACTCCGGGATGCCGCTGGCGATCAGCCGCTTTCCCAGCCCCAGCGGTGCCGTGACGCGGATGGTGCCGCGCGGCTGGCCGGAGAGTGCAGCAACGGAGGCTTCGGCCTCCTCCACCGCCTCCAGCACCTTCTTGGCCCCTTCATAGAAGGCACGCCCGTGCTCGGTCGGCGTCAATTGCCGCGTCGTGCGGTTCAAGAGCCGCACGCCCAGATATTTCTCCAGTTCCTTGACCCGGTTCGACGCCACCGCCGGCGAAATGCGCAGATCCCGCCCTGCGGCCGAAAGGCTGCCGAGTTCCACCACGCGCACGAACACCGAGATGTTGTCGAAATAGGCCATACCCCTCAGCATGCATTTAGCGCGACGATTTTCCAGAAAATTTTGAAAGTCATCGTGCCGTGCCTCTCTTTTTGTTTATATCGAAAACCGTAAGCTCGGCGATTGAAGATCGAAAAAGGAGCAGGGCGTGGACGATTTCGCCATAATGTGGGACTGGCTCGGCTTTGCAGTGCGTTGGCTGCACGTGGTCACCGCCATCGCCTGGATCGGCTCGTCCTTTTATTTCATCGCCCTGGACCTCGGCCTCACCAGGCGTCCCGGCCTGCCGGAGGGCGTGCACGGCGAGGAATGGCAGGTGCATGGCGGCGGTTTCTATAATATCCAGAAATATCTGGTGGCGCCGCCGCAATTGCCGGAGCACCTGACCTGGTTCAAATGGGAATCCTACGCCACGTGGCTGTCCGGTTTCGCCCTTCTGGCGATCATCTACTATGCCGGCGCCGACCTTTATCTGATCGACCGCAACGTGCTCGACGTTTCCGCGCCGGTCGCCATCCTGATCTCACTTGCCTCGATCGGCCTCGGCTGGCTGCTTTACGACACGCTTTGCAAGTCCCGGCTCGGCAAGAACGACACGGCCCTCATGCTTGTGCTCTACGCCATCCTCGTAGCGATGAGCTGGGGCTACACCCAGCTTTTCACCGGCCGCGCCGCGTTTCTGCATCTCGGCGCCTTCACGGCCACGATCATGACGGCGAACGTCTTTCTCGTCATCATTCCCAATCAGAAGATCGTCGTGGCGGAACTCAAGGCCGGGCGCGACCCGGAACCGAAGCTGGGTGCCCAGGCGAAGCAGCGCTCGCTGCACAACAACTATCTCACCCTGCCGGTGGTCTTCCTGATGTTGTCGAACCACTATCCCCTGGCTTTCGGCACAAAGTTCAACTGGGTGATCGCCGCGCTCATCTTCATCATCGGCGTGCTGATCCGCCACTATTTCAACACCGTGCACGCGCGGAAGGGCAATCCGCACTGGACCTGGGCGTTGTCGGCCATCCTCTTCGTCATCATCATGTGGCTGTCCACCGTCCCGTCGGTGCTGACCGGCGAACGCCAGGTCTCGGCGGAGGAAGAGCGTTTCCTGGCCTCGACCCATTTTCCCGCCGTGCGCGACACGGTGATGGGCCGCTGCGCCATGTGCCATGCGGCCGAACCCGGGTTCGCGGGCGTGCGCGCGGCGCCGAAGGATGTCGTGCTCGACACGGATGCCGCGATTGCCGCGCATGCGCGCGAAATCTATCTTCAGGCGGGTCGCAGCCACGCCATGCCGCCGGGCAACGTTTCCGCAATGACGGAGGAAGAGCGCCGGCTGCTCGTTACCTGGTTCGAAGAAGCGCGATGAGGTGGACGTCATGACGGTGAAACTCATCCGCGGGCGGCTGCTGACCTTCCTGGCGGAACCGCAGGCTGCCAACGATGGCGCCTCCTACCGTTTCGAGGAGGACGGCGCGGTGTTGGTCGAGGGGGGCACCATCCGCGCCGCCGGCGCCTTTGCCGAGGTGAAGGCAGCCGCCGGGACGGCCGAGATCGTCGATCACCGCCCGCATCTCCTCCTGCCCGGCTTCATCGACGCGCATGCCCATTTCCCGCAGGCGCAGGTGATCGCCAGCTTCGGCGCCGAGCTTCTCGACTGGCTCAACACCTACACCTTCCCAGCGGAAACCGAATTCCACGACCAGGTGCACGCCGCCCGCATCGCCGCCTCTTTCCTGGACGAACTCGTCCGCCACGGCACCACGACAGCCGCCGTCTATTGCACGGTGCACCCGCAATCGGCTGCAGCCTGTTTCGCCGAGGCGGAAAGGCGCGGCATGTGCATGGTCGCCGGCAAGGTGATGATGGACCGTGGCGCGCCCCGCGCGCTCACGGACACGCCCCGATCGAGCTATGACGACACCAAGCGGCTCATCGAACAGTGGCACGGCAGGGGACGGCTCCACTACGCGATCACGCCGCGATTCGCCATCACCTCCACGCCCGAACAGATGGAAGTGGTGCAGGCGCTGGTCGAGGAGCATCCCGACCTGCACGTGCAGACGCATCTCTCGGAAAACCACGCCGAGATCGCGCTCTCTTGCGAGCTTTACCCGGACGCACGGGACTATACCGGTATCTACGAGCATTACGGCCTCACCGGCCCGAAAAGCCTCTTCGGTCACTGCGTCCACCTGTCGGAACGCGAGGCCGACGTGCTGTCGGACTCGGGCTCGGTGGCCGTCTTCTGCCCTACCTCGAACCTCTTCCTGGGTTCGGGCCTGTTCGACTACAAGCGCTATCGCCGCCGCGCCAAACCGCTGCGCATCGCCGCGGCGACGGATGTGGGCGGGGGCACGAACTATTCCATGCTGCGCACCATGGACGAAGGCTACAAGGTCGTCGCCTATCACGGCGAGAAGCTCAATCCGCTCGCCTCCTTCTGGCAGATCACCCGCGGCAACGCCGAGGCCCTTTCGCTGGAAAGCCGCATCGGCACGCTGGAGCCTGGAACCGACGCCGATCTCGTGGTCCTAAACGCATGCGCCACGCCGGCCATGCGCCTGCGCATGGAGCGTGCCGAGACGCTCGCCGAGGAGCTTTTCGTACTGCAGACGCTTGGCGACGACCGTGCCGTGCTGGAGACCTATGTGGCGGGGGAGGCGGTCAAGGGCGGGCTTTGAACCCGCCTGGCGCCCTTGCAGAGTCGACGAAATTCCGGCTACCAGAGCTTGTGACCGTGACCGCTCTTGTCGAGACGTCACGGCATGGATCCTCGGGTCAAGCCCAAGGATGACGAGATTCCGAGGTTCGCGCCAATCGCTTATCTTCGTGAGTGGCGGCTCCATCTTTGCCGTCGTCATCCTCGGGCTTGACCCGAGGATCCATGCCTGAACACCGACACCCCACCAGCGGTCGACGGAACCATGCCCGAGGAGGAATGCTCTCGAATGACGATCGACCCCAAACCCTTCTTCGAAAGCCTCTTCCGCGCGGCAGTCGCGGCCGCTGATCCCAAGAAGACCATCCGCGCGCACCTGCCTGCCCGCCCCAGGGGACGGACCATCGTCGTCGGCGCCGGCAAGGGTGCCGCCCAGATGGCGCAGGCATTCGAGGAGGCCTGGGACGGGCCGCTCGAGGGAATGGTGGTGACCCGCTACGGCTATGGAGCGCCGACGACACGGATCGAGGTTGTCGAGGCCGCCCACCCGGTGCCGGATGCCGCCGGCCGCGAAGGCGCGCGCCGCCTGCTGCAGTGCATGGAAGGACTGACGGAGGACGATCTCGTGGTGGCGCTCGTCTGCGGTGGCGGCTCGGCCCTTCTGCCCGCCCCGCCGCCCGGTCTGACACTCGACGACGAGATCGCCGTCAACGAAGCGCTTCTCGCCTCGGGTGCGCCCATTTCCGCCATGAACACGGTGCGCAAGCACCTTTCCGCCATCAAGGGCGGACGGCTCGCCGCCGCCGCGCACCCCGCGCGCGTGGTCTCGCTGATCGTCTCCGACATTCCGGGCGACAACCCCGCCCTCGTTTCCTCCGGTCCCACCGTCCCCGACCCGGCGACGCGGCAGGACGCGCTGGCAGTGATCGAGACGTGGAACCTCACCCTGCCCGAAGCCGCCCTGCGTTACCTGAAGTCGCCGCAAGCCGACGCGCCGAAGCCCGACGACCCACGCTTTGCCGGCAACGAGGTCCACGTTATCGCCTCCGCCGCCCGGTCGCT
>NZ_JBHSUM010000035.1:0-36380 GCF_042660605.1 Nitratireductor sp. GCM10026969 | reverse complement strand
CGCCCGCAGGAGGAGGAACAAAAATGGACGCCGCCGCATTGCGCGCCGCTCAGGCGCCGATCAAGGAACGCTACAAGTCGGATCCGCAGGCCGCACTGGTCACGTTGCGCGCCACCGGCGCCCTCGACGACCGGAACGTCGCCTGCAAGGTGGAGACCGGACGCGCGCTGGCCGTTGCCGGACTGCACCCGGCAACCGGCGGTTCTGGCCTCGAATTATGCTCCGGCGACATGCTCCTGGAAGCGCTCGTCGCCTGCGCTGGCGTGACGCTGAAAGCGGTGGCCACGGCCCTGGAAATACCGCTCGCCGCGGGGACGGTTGCGGCGGAAGGCGACATCGACTTTCGCGGCACGCTCGGCGTCGACCGGGAGGCGCCGGTGGGCTTTGCACGGATCCGCCTGACCTTCGAGGTCGACACGGACGCGCCGCAGGACAAGCTCGACCTGCTCCTGAAACTCACCGAACGCTATTGCGTGGTCTATCAGACGATCCGCCACGGCCCCGCGGTGGAGGTGACGCTGAAACGTGCATAGCCGGCCCGGCCAGGAAGCGACCGCGCTTCAGCCGGCCAGTTGATTCAACGCAATTCCGGACGGAAAACCGGCTTCCACATTTCCTGGAATTGCTCTAGCCGCGCTTGCGGCGTGCGCGACCGGCATAGGGATTTTCCGACGTGCGCAGCGCGACGCGAATGGGCACGCCATAGATATCGAAGGCCTCGCGCAAGCCGTTGACGAGATAGCGCACATAGGATTGCGGCATCGCCTCCGGGCGCGAGCAGGAAAGCACGAAGCCGGGCGGCCGCGTCTTGACCTGGGTCATGTATTTCACCTTCAGCCGGCGCCCGGCGACGGCCGGGGGTGGGTGCTGCGCCGTGGCGCGCTCCAGCCAGCGGTTGAGCGGCCCGGTGGGCACCCGTCGGTTCCAGACGTCATGCGTAGCGACCGCAGCTTCCATCATGCGGTCGAGCCCGCGACCCGTCTCGGCGGAAATTGGCACGGCTTTCATCCCGCGTGCCTGCGGCAGGAGGCGCTCCGTCTTCTCGCGCAACTCGGCGAGGGTCGCCTGGCGGTCCTCGACAAGATCCCACTTGTTGAAGACGATCACCGGCGCCCGCCCCTCGCGGATGATGAGATCGGCGATCTGCAGGTCCTGCTTGTCGAAAGGCATTGTGGCGTCGAAGACGACGATCACCACCTCCGCGAAACGGATGGCGCGCAGCGTCTCCCCGACCGAGAGCTTCTCCAGCTTTTGCTGAACGCGCGACTTACGCCGCATGCCGGCCGTATCGAACAGCTTAATGCTGCGTCCCTGCCAGTTCCATTCGACGGAGATCGCATCACGTGTGATGCCGGCTTCCGGCCCGGTGAGCAGACGTTCCTCGCCGATCAGCGCGTTGATGAGCGTCGACTTGCCCGCATTGGGCCTGCCGACCACGGCGATGCGGATCGGCCTGTCCGGGTCGATGGCAGGCTCGTCCGCGTCAGGATCGACATCTTCGCCGATCAGCGCCTCGCCGTTGCCTGCCGGTGCCGTCGCCTCTGGCTCCTCCAAGGCCGCATCACCTGCCGCCGCGGCGATCGCGTCGCGCAGTTCGGCCATGCCCCGGCCATGCTCGGAGGAGATGGCGATCGGCTCGCCGAGTCCCAGTCCCCAGGCATCTAGGACGCCGGCCTCGGCGCCACGCACGTCCGTCTTGTTGGCCACCAAGACCACCGGCTTGCTTTTGCGGCGCACGACCTCGGCGAAGGTGCGGTCGTCGGGCATCAGACCCGCCCGCGCATCGATCATGAAAAGGACGAGATCGGCCTCGTCGATCGCCGTTTCCGTCTGTGCGCGCATACGCGCTTCGAGAGTCGGCGCGGCGGCGTCCTCGAGGCCGGCCGTATCGATAACGTCGAAGCTGAGGTCGTGCAGCCGGGCCGGATGCACGCGACGGTCACGCGTCACGCCGGGAGTATCGTCCACCAGCGCGATCCTGCGTCCCACCAGCCTGTTGAAGAGGGTCGACTTGCCGACATTCGGCCGGCCGACGATAGCGACCTTCAAGGTCATGATCTATCCCGATTCGCTGGCCGAACCGGCAATCAGCTCGGACATCATCTCCGCCCGCTGCCGCGTTCCCGACGGTGCCTGGGGATCGTCGATGATCTGCTCGAAAAGCGCGAGGGCGTTTTCGCGGTCGCCTTCCTTCCAGGCGGCCAGGGCGAGCGCCTCGCGCGCCGTGTGGCGCATGTGATTGTCATCACCCGTCAGTGTTTCGACACGCGCGGCGACATCGGCATAGCTGCCGTGATCGACCAGGATGAGGCCGGCGCGCAGATTTGCCAGATCGCGGATAGCGGCTGGCGCGGAGCCGTTGGCCGCCACGGCGTCGAACTTCGCCACGGCCTCTTCGTACCGGCCGGCTTCGGCGAGCAGCGTGGCGGCCCGCAGGCGCGCCAGCATGGGATAATCGCCGTAGCCGGAGGTCTCCAGCTCTTCCAGGGCGGCCAGCGCCTCTTCGGTCTGACCTTCATCGGCGAGCTCAAGCGCCTGGGCGAACGCATCGCCGGCCTGGTTGGCGCGCGAAGTCGACCAATAGTCGTAGCCGACCCAAGAGGCCGTCGCGAGGATGAGCAGCGCTGCGATCCCCACGGCTAGGGCGCCGTAGCGCCGCCAGAGACTCTTCATCTGATCCTGGCGGAACTCTTCGTTGACCTCGCGGATGAAGCTGTCGTCGGACATGAAAAACCTGTTTTCCGCCGGGCAGCGCCCGGATTTCTTTCTGCCCGCCTTTTAACGGAAATTCGCGTGCATGGAAGGGGTCTGCCGCGTTGCGCCGCCAAGATGCCCCCTCGCTCACCGGTTGCCGGGCGGCTCACGGCGTTGCGAAGCGAGTGTCTGCCGGCGGGCCTGCCGATAACCATGGGGTCCATGGCCGCCGACTTGGATAGGGCGCGGCGGCAAGTGACACCGGATCAGCTGGTCGTCCCGTGGCTTGTTCGCAGCCGCAGGATCTGAACCTCCTTCGGAAGCTCAATCAGGAGTTCCGGGTCTCTCTCCAGGTGATGGATCCGTTCCTTCCGTGTCTCTTTTTTACCAAAGCTGTTGAAATCCGGCCTCAAGTCGATAGCCGGCCACATTTCGGCAATAACCGCGCAATGGGGGTTTTTGTTGAAACGGTTGTCGAATGTCTCTTCTTATGCGTCTCGGCGCTTGCGCGCTCGCTTTGCTTGCCTGTCCTGCCTTCGCCCAATCCGACGCCCGGCGGCCGCAATATGTGATCATCTCCTTCGACGGGGCATTGCACATCGAGCAATGGGAGCGCAGCCGGGCCCTTGCGGAACGAACCGGCGCGCGCTTCACCTATTTCCTGTCTTGCGTCTACCTGCTCTCGCCCGAAACGCTGAAAGCCTATCGCGGCCCCGGCATGGCGGCGGGCCGGACCAATGTCGGCCGCGGCTTTTCCATAGACGACGTGCGGCTCAGGCTGGAACAGATCTGGCAGGCACGCAGCGAGGGGCACGAGATCGCCAGCCATGCGTGCGGTCATTTCGACGGCGGCACGTGGAGCGCGGCGGACTGGAAGCACGAATTGGAGCAGTTCCGGACGATCCTGCGAGACGCCTGGTCGGTCAACCGGATCGACGGCGAACCGGCGGATTGGCGGTCCTTTGCGGAAAACGAGGTCGTCGGCTTCCGCGCACCTTATCTGTCGACCGGCAAGGGTCTCTTCACGGCGCTCGCGGCCGAGGGCTTCCGCTATGATGCGAGCACCGTCTCGAACGGTCCGGCCGAAGCGGCGGACAAGGACGGCGTGACGCGTTTTTCCCTGCCGATGATTCCCGAGGGGCCCCGGGGAAGACGTGTAATCGCCATGGATTACAACCTCTATGCACGCCATTCGGGCGCAAAGGAGAACGCGGCGAAGGCCGCTGCTTTCGCGGCGCGTGCCTATGAGGCCTTCCATGCCGCCTTCGCACGTGAATATGCGGGCGATCGGATCCCTCTGCAGTTGGGATTCCACTTCACCTTGATGAACGGCGGCGCCTACTGGGAGGCGCTGGAGCGCTTCGCCAAAGAGGTTTGCGTCAAACCGGAGGTCCGCTGCGTCGGCTATCGGCAGTATCTGGAGGAGACTGCGCCGGTCTCGGCGGCATTGCGGCCAAGCATCGGTGGCTGAAGCGAAGGCTTGAAGGCGCCGTCGGACCGGAATCCCGCATACCCGCCACAGCAAAAGCCAAAGAAAAGGCCCCGCCGCAACGGCGGGGCCCTTCAATTGACAAGCGCGTCGGCAACCGCTCAGCGCTCTTCCTGGGCAAGCCCCTTCCAGGTCGCGTAGAGCATGACCACCAGGAGAATGGCGAAGGGGAAGCCGGTCGCGATGGCGCCGGCCTGCAGGGCAGCAAGGCCGCCGCCCAGGAGCAGCACGATCGCCACCAGCCCCTCAAAAATGGCCCAGAAGACGCGCTGGGCCACCGGCGCGTCGATCTTGCCGCCGGCGGTAATCGTATCGATCACCAGCGATCCGGAGTCGGAGGAGGTGACGAAGAACACGATGACGAGGATGATGCCGATGAGCGAGCTGATCGACGCCAGCGGCAAGTCGGCCAGCATGGCGAAGAGCGACAGTTCCGGCACATAGTCGACCACGGTCTGCTGCACGCCGGTGTAGCCCTCGTTCAGAAACTGGTCGAGGGCGGTGCCGCCGAAGGTCGTCATCCACAGGACCGAAACCAGCGTCGGGATGATCAGAACGCAGGTGATGAATTCGCGCACCGTCCGGCCCTTGGACACACGGGCGATGAACATGCCGACGAAGGGCGACCAGGAGATCCACCAGGCCCAGTAGAATGTCGTCCAGCCGTGCACGAAGGCGTCGTCCTCACGCCCGACCCAGTTCGACAGCCTCGGCAGGTCCACCAGATAGTCCCAGGTATTGCTGAAGAAGCCGGTAATGATGGCGACCGTCGGCCCGAAGGCGATGACGAAGACCAGCAGCAGGAAGGCGAGCACCATGTTGATCTCGGACAGCCGCTTCACACCGGCCTCGAGGCCCGCCATTACCGAAACCAGCGCGATGGCGGTGATGCCCATGATGAGAAGCACCGTCGTGGTTTCGTTGTTGGGGATACCATAGAGTTCGTTGAGACCCGCCATGGCCTGCGAAGCGCCGAGCCCGAGCGAGGTCGCCAGGCCGAACAGCGTCGCGAACACCGCCATCGTATCGATGACGTGGCCGATCCAGCCGCGCACGCGTTCGCCGAAGATCGGGTAGAAGACCGAACGGATGGAAAGCGGCAGTCCCTTGTTGTAGGCCGCTAGCGACAGCGCCAGAGCGAGTACGCTGTAAATAGCCCAGGGATGCAGGCCCCAGTGGAAGATGGTGGCGGACATGGCCATATTGCGGGCGTCGGCCACCGCGCCCGGAACGACCTCCCCGTCGACCACCGGGGGCGCGACCCCCAGCGCCGGGTTATTGAAATGATACATCGGCTCGAGCACGCCGAAGAACATGAGACCGATGCCCATGCCCGCCGCGAACAGCATGGCGAACCAGCCGGCATAGGAATATTCCGCGACCGCGTCCTTGCCCCCCAGCCGCACCTTGCCGAACGGCGAGACGGCCACCACGATACAGAAGATCACGAACAGGTTCGCCGAAATCATGAAGACCCAGTCGAAAGTCGACGTCAGCCAGGTACGTAGCCCCCCGAGCACCAGCCCGGCGCCCTCCCGGAAAATAAGGGCAATGATCACGAACGCGATAATGAGAACGGCGGAAACAAAGAAGACCGGATTGTGGACATCCAGCCCCATGATCCGGACATTGTCCTGCCCCGGCTCGAGGCCGTGATCCTCGACGGATGTGTCAGACATTTTTTCACTCCATTTTTGGTCCGGCGCGAAAAGACGGCGGGACCCCACGACCCGCGGCACCGGAACACTCCTCCGCACGCTGACCCTGCCCAAAAAGAATCGCCGGGTATCGTCTTATTTGCGACCCAATTCGTGCGGATTGAGACGACAATTCATAAAATGGGGCGAAAAATGAACCCCCATCCGGCGGAAATGCGGCTAAATCCGGACATTTCCAGAGGTTTTTTTGCTCGCTGGCGAGTGGCTCTTGACGCCATGGTTGCAACCAACCAGCATCTCCGGCGTTCACGATCGGAACAATTTGCCGCATGGAAAATTGTGCCCGGTGTAAAGCGATCTGGAGAGTCCCATGAAAAAGCTCGTTCTTTTGATACCATTCCTGCTTGGAATCGCAGCCTGTACCCCCACCCAGCAAGGCGCTGCAATCGGCGGTGCCGGTGGCGCGGCAGTCGGTGCGGCGGTGGCGGGCGACGACCTTGAAGGTGCCGTGATCGGTGGCGCGGCCGGTGCGATCGCCGGCGCTCTTATCGGGCGCGCCTCGGAAGGAAGCAATCAGTGCGTGTACCGTGACGAGTACGGCCGTCGCTACACGGCCCGCTGCCCCTCCGGCTACTGATATCGCGCCCAACGCCCGAGACGAACCACCGGGCAACAATCGAAAAGGCCGGAGTGTTCTCCGGCCTTTTTGGTCTTTCACGCTTGCGCCTGCACTGCACATCTCCATTATCGACCTTGTGACGCCGGCCCTGCCTCGTCACGGGGCTGGTCAGCGAGCAGGGACTGGCAGAGGCTTCTGCGGAAGGCCTTGCCAAGCTTTTTCCCGAGCAGACAAGGCCGGCCCCCGAGACTGCTGGTGAAGCGTTACCGTCCGAGCTCTATCGAACGTTGTTTCGCCGCCTCCACGGCTTCGCTCACCAGCTCTGAAAGCCTTTCATCGTCCATGAGCACGGCGAGCGCCGCAGCGGTGGTGCCGTTCGGGCTCGTCACCTGCTCGCGCAGCGTTCCCGGGTCCTCGCCGCTGTCCCTGGCAAGGCAGGCCGCGCCGTAGACGGTCTGCATCGCCAGCTTCGCGGCGGTTTCCTTGGGAAGGCCGGCCTTCTCGCCGGCCGCCGTCAGGCACTCGATGAAGTGGAAGACATAGGCCGGCCCGGAGCCGGAGACTGCCGTCACCGCGTCCATCAGGGCCTCGTCCTCGATGGTGGCGACGGCGCCGCTGGTGGCAAGCAGGCGGTCGACGAAGGCCTTCATTCCGGAAGATACGTTGGGATTGGAAAACACCACCATCATGCCCTTGCCGATGGCGGCGGGCGTGTTCGGCATGCAGCGAATGACGGCCGCCTCGCGGCCCAAAACTTCCTCGAAGACGGCGACACCGATACCCGCGGCGACGCTCACGAAGGCGGCATCCGGGGCAAAGCGGCGATAGGCCGGCACCACATCGCGGATGACCTGCGGCTTGACGGCAAAGACGACGAGATCGGCGGCATTCAGCGCATTCGCGTCTGCGAGCGCCGTGACTGCATGCGCGGCCGCGCGGTTGCGCAACTCCTCGTTCGGCTCGACCACGGTGACGTCGCCCGCCGCCAGTTCGCCGGCGGCGAGCCAGCCCTTCAACATGGCGTATCCCATATTGCCGCAGCCGACGAGAACCACTTTCCTGCCCATGAATGCCTCCTTCTTCGCAGACCCAGCAATGGCGCGTTCGAGGCGCCGATGCAACAGCGTCAGCGCGCTCCCGACACCGGAAAGCGCGCGACCAGCCGCAAGCCGAAAATGGCGAAGACCATCAGCAGCCAGACCGGGTCCGCGCGGCGGAAGAAGAAGCTTTCGAGAAAGGCGTCAAGCAGGGTGAAGGCCACGATCATCAGGAAAAGATCGGCCAGAAGGACATTCTCCTTGAGCGGCGGAACGCGCAGGTAATCGCGCATCGGTGCGAGGATGAAGGCGATGATCGCCACGAGAAGGGCCGGTAGCCCCATCGCGATCGCCAGGTCCATATAGGCGTTATGGCCGTGCACGATGCCGCGGATGTCCCAATCGCGGTCGAAAGGCTGGTCCGAAAAGCGGACGAGGTCGCTGCCCCAGAAGCTTTCCAGCCCGTATCCCGTCCACGGTCTTTCGGCCAGCATCTCGCCCATGAAAGCCCACAATTCGGTCCGGCCGGTATAGGTAAGACCCGGAAAATAAACCCGCTGCAGTTCGGAGAGCGGCTCGAAAAGGGCGATGCCGAGCGTGGCGAGCGCCGCCGCGGCGATGGCGGCAATCAGCAAGGCCGGCGCCAGGAACCGCAACCCGCACAGACCCGGAAGGATGACAAGTATCATCGCCAGCGGAACGGCGCCAAGCGTCGTCTTGGAGCCGGTGTTGGCGATGAAGACGAGCGCAAGCACAAGGATCGTCCCGCCGCTGACGCGCCAGCGCCGGCGCCAGAGGTAAAGGCCCATGAAGGCAAGGCAGGCCATGACCGGGGCGGCGATGTTCTTGTGCGAGAAGCTGCCGCGCCACAGTCCCGCATGCTGCGGTTCCAGCCCGCCAGCTCCGTGGATCGCCACGTCCGGACGAGCCACGATCCCAAAATAGCAGAAGCCCAGGACAGCCAGGGCGACAGTCGCCAGGACAGTCGAGAACCCCTCGGCATCGGGCGGCAGGGTCAAAACGGCGGCCATGACCAGGATGCCGATGAGCGTGAAAAGCGCTGCGCGCATCGCCTCGGGGGGCGACGGCGCATGCATGACCGAAAGCGCCAGGAACACCAGAAGAAGCAGCCACCAGGGGCTGAGCAATGCCGCCAGCACGCGCCGGTCCGCCAGCGTGAGAAGACCGCAGGCCGCCAGCGCCCCGAGCAAGCCGTAGCCCAACTGGTTCACCAGATCACCGCCGGTCGCACCTTCGGCGCCGGCCGGCTGGAACGGGCGGAAGGATATGATGGCCACTGTGAGCAGCAACACCGCAAGCGCCGTCGCGGCACGGGCCGGAACTGCCGTCGCCTCGGTGCCGCCGCGATCAGTTCTTGTCGGGTTCGCGATATTGCTCATTGGCGTATCCGAATTCGGCGAGCACCCGGCCGAGCCCGACATAGACCGGGTACATGGCGCTCGATACGGAGCCGGTGGCGAAAAGAGATCGAAGGCAGCGCAAGGGCGACAGAGCCAGCAGCGCAAGGCTCTTGCCCAGAACGCGCGGCGCACCCAGCCGTTCACCCGCGCGCTTCTTCTTTTCCACCAACGTGGAGATGACTCCGTTGCGCAGGCTGCGCGCGCGGATCCAGTCCGCTTCGAGACGCCGCGCCGGCACGGTCTCGTGGACCGGCGCCTCGGCACACCAGGCCAGGCGATACCCCTTCTGCGCTGCGCGCGAGAGGAAATCGGAATCACCTCCGCCCATGAAGTTGAAGCGCAGGTCCAGAAACGGCTGCTCCATCGCTTCCAGCACATGCCGGGAAACGAGCAGATTTCCAGAGGAAAACAGCGCCGGTACGCCCCCGGTTTTCTCGTATGGTGGCAGGAAGACGGGGTGGGTTCGAAAGCGATCGGTGGAGCCATCGGCAAAGACCGGAACCTGCGGCCCGCCGACGATATCGGCTTCCAGCCTCTCCGCCGTTGCGCACATCGCCTCCAGCCAGCCGGGAGCGGCGATTTCGTCATCGTCGATGACGAGCAGGTGGCGAAAGCTCGGGAAGGCCTCGAGCGCCGTACGCCACCCCGCATTGTAGGCGGCGCAGTTGCCGCGTTCATGGGCGACGATGACGAGACCTTCCACCTCCTTGCGCGCGAACAGGGGCGCAGCCGCCTCGGCGCCGGCGCGCTCTTCCGCCTCGTTCTCGATCACGATGACGACGAAGCGGCGCGCGGTGTTCTGCGCGGCCAGCGAGCCGAGCGTCTTCAGAAGATGCTGTGGACGCCTGAAAGTGGGTAGGGTGACGACGCAATCGACCACGTCCGCTGCCAATTCAGGCGAGTGCGCGAGAAGGGAGACAGATTTCGTCCCGGGTTTCGATTGCAAGGGCTGCCCCGCCGAATCAGCGAAAGTTCGCCTGATTAAGAGCGGCCGCCGATTAAGCTTTCGTTAAACACCTTCCCCGCTGGCGGCGTGCGCCTGTGGTTGCACGCTGGCGGCGCTTACAATCTTAATCAACGCTTCATAGCCTGCCTGTTATGCGTGCGCCCACAGGATCGGGCCAATGCACCTAGTATTCGCAACATCCATCGTTCCCTGCGGGACGCCGGAGACAGGTTACGAGATCGCGAACGCTGCCATACTCGACGCGCTGGCGCGGCTCGGCATACGCGTCACCGTGCTGGGTTTTGCCTGGCCGGACAAGATCCCCTCGGATCCCGACAGCTCCGTCGTTCTCGGCCATATCGACGTGACCACGGCGGATGCCACGCCTTCGCAGAAGCTGCGGTGGCTGGCCGATGCCCTGCGATGGAAATTGACGTTCTCCTCGGCCAAGTTGCGGGTGATCGGCCCGGGTGAACTGCGCGACGTTCTCGCCACCCTCGGACCGATAGACGGTGTTATTCTGAACTCCGTGCAACTCGCCGGCGCTTTCCTGGACGTCTTTGCGGGGTATCCCTTCATCTATATCGCCCACAATGTCGAGCACCGCTCGGCCGAGGAGAACGCCGTAGCCGCGGGGCTGCCCGCTCGCCTGCTCTACCGACGCGAGTCGCGCCTTTTGAAAGCGCTGGAAGAAGAGCTTTGCAGAAAAGCGCGCTTCGTCTTCACACTGGCCGAGGAAGACCGCGAACTGCTCGGCCTCGACGACGCGGCGCGCTCAGCCGCGTTGCCGCTGGTCACGCGCGCCCAACCGCCACAGGTTGCAGCGCGTGAGCCGACATTTGACGCCGTGCTTGTCGGCACCTGGACCTGGGCGCCCAATCGCATCGGGCTCGACTGGTTCCTGGAGGCGGTCGTTCCGCTGCTGCCATCGGGTTTTCGCATCGCCGTGGCCGGCAGAACGCCAGCCGGCCTCGAAAAGATGCATCCGCGGGTGCGCTTTGTGGGGCGCGTAGCCGATGCGAGCGAATTCATGCGCAAGGGAAAGGTGGTTCCGCTCGTCAGCAAGGCCGGTACGGGAGTCCAGCTCAAGACGATCGAGACGTTCGAGCTCGGCCTTCCCTGCGTGGCCACCACTTCATCGTTGCGTGGCATCGCGCACATCCCGGAAAACTGCATCCATGCCGACGAGCCTCGCGATTTCGCAGCAGCGCTGCAGGATCTTTCATCCGGCGTTGGCCATGACGTGGACGGACGTGACTTCCATCATGCCCAACGCAAAGCGCTCGATGAGGCCCTCCGGCGCGGCACGCACATATTCGCCTCGTCGGATAAAAGGCAAACCGCTGAGGGTAACGCCGCATGAGTGCACGGACGCTGCAGGCCGACGAGGCGCTCGCCGAACGCGAGATCCTGGGCTCATCCGTCGCCTCGCTCGAATGGGATGAAGGGCTCGACCTCCTGCGCCGATGCATTGCGGAAAGACGTTTCACCCGCGTGACCTTCCTCAACGCCAACAACGCCAACATCGCCGCGCGCGAACCCGCCTTTGCCTCGACGCTTCACGATTTCCTGGTACTTCCAGACGGCATCGGCGTGGATATCGCGGCGCGAATCCTCTACGGTGCGCCGTTTCCGGCAAACCTGAACGGTACGGATTTCGTGCCCGCGCTGCTTGCAGCCGAAAAGAACCCGTTGACCGTGGGCCTGATCGGCACGAAGCGCGAGAACGCCGCCGCCGCTGCGGCAAAGCTCTCCGCGCTCGCCCCCCAGCATCGCTTCGCTTTTGTCCATGACGGTTATTTCACCGTCGAGGAAGAGCCCGGCATTCTGGCCGAGATCCAGCGCCTGCGGCCGGATGTGCTCCTGGTCGCCATGGGCGTGCCGCGCCAGGAATTGTGGATCGCCCGCAACATCACCGAGCACCATTGCACCATGCCGATCGCCGTCGGCGCGCTGCTCGATTTTCTGAGCGGCACGATACCGCGTGCGCCGCTATGGATGCGGCGCTTGCGCCTGGAATGGCTGTTCCGCCTGCTGCTCGAGCCGAAGCGCCTGTGGCGGCGCTACGTGCTCGGCAATCCGCTTTTCCTTGCGCGCGTCCTGCGCCAGCGGCTGCTGCGCAAAAGGCTTTCGCGATGAATGCCCGATCGCAGACCGGCTCGCGGGATCGGTCCGTGTCCCGCACGGCGGCGCTCGTGACGCCGAGCCACGCGGCGGATTTCGAGCGCTGCCGCCTGCTTTGCGAGACCGTCGACCGCTTCCTCACCGGAGCCGAGAAGCACTATCTCCTTGTCGCCGGCCACGACGTGGCGCGGTTCCAGGCACTGGAGAGCAAGAACCGGCTGGTCGTCGACGAGCGAGACCTCCTTCCGGCCTGGCTGCACAACCTTCCCGACCCAACGAGCCTCTTTCGGCGCCGGATCTGGCTCAGCAGGCGGACGGCGCCCTTGCGGGGATGGCACGTGCAGCAACTGCGGCGCATCGCCATCGGCGAAAAGGTTGCCGAGGACGCGCTGGTCTACTGCGATTCGGATGTGGTTTTCGTCAAGCCGTTCGATCTTTCCGTCTTCTGGCGAAACGGAGACCTGCGCCTTTACCGGTGCGAAGACGCGCTGCCCGCGGGCAACAGCGACCACGCTGTGTGGGCGGCGAATGCCGCGCATGCCCTCGGCGTGCCACCCGATGTGCACAACAGCCACGATTACATATCCACCGTCATCGCCTGGCGGCGCGACAGTGTCGTTTCCATGATGCGGCACATCGAAGCCGTCCACGCGCGGCACTGGATGGAAGTCGTGGCGGCGCGGCGCCGATTTTCCGAATGCATCCTCTATGGCCGCTATATCGACGATATCCTCGCCGGCGCGGGACATTTCCACGACGGAAGGCCGTTCTGCCGCGTCTACTGGACGGGGCCCGGCCTCGACGAAGACGGCCTGCGGCGGCTGGTTGATTCCATGGCGCCCGAGCAAGCGGCCATCGGCGTCCAGTCCTTCACCGGAACGGCGATCCGGTCCCTGCGCGGACTGGTGGGGGCCTAGACACGCTTCGCGGGCATGCTGAGCGCACAATAGGTCAACAGCAGCGAGACGAGGTAGAGGGCGGCGAAGACGCCGTTGAGTGCCAGAACGATATCGCGCGAGGCCGCGTAGGCCGCGAGCACATGGGCCAGAAGAACGGCCTTCGTTCCGGCCAGGAGCATCAAGTTTATCGCCCGCAGCAGCGTCTGGCCGCGCGCGAAGAGAAGCTCGGCCTGATATTCGACCAGGTTGCGCATGCCCGGCACGAAGAGCGCCAGAAGCACGAGCGGCGCCGCCTCGGCCACGTTGCGCCCGAGAATGTTCGGGAAGACACGCAGGATGAGCGCGAGCGCCAAGATGGCCGTCGTGGAAACGGCGAAAATCACCCCCTCGATGCCCAGCCGGACGCCGATGCGGGCCAGCATGTCCGGGGTGCGCATCATCTTCTGTACCAGAAGCATCGAAAAGGTACGGATCGGGATGGCCGTCAGATCCACCAGCCGCATGATGATGGCATAGATGCCCGCCAGTTGCGCGCCGCCCAGCGCCAGGACCAGCAGCTTGTCGAGTTCCATCTGAAAGTAGAAAAGCACCTCGGCACTGGAGACATAGACCGCGTCGGCCAGCCGCCGCAGGTACAGAACCGGCCGCAGCCGCATGCGCTGCCAGGGATAGAAGAAAAAGGCTGCAACCAGCAGGGAGGCGGCATTGGCCAGCAGATAAAGCTGCGTCCACAGCCACAGTTCGCCGTTCGACACGAGCGCGAAGAGGACTGCCGCAAGCGCCCGCACCGCCGTGCCCAGGACGACGAGCAGCGCGCCACGGCCGAAGCGGTTGAGACCGTTGTTGACGATGACGACCGTTTCGGCCGGCCGCCACAAAAGCGCCTCGGCGACGACCACCAGCGCGAAGGCGCCGGGCGGCATATCGCCGCCGAAAAAGAGCAGATAGACAACGACGGAGGCGAGCCCCAGCACCGGCAGGGAGAGCACGCTCATCAGCAGGAAACCGGCCGTATAGGTGCCGATGAGCCGCGGCTTCACGGTGGCGATCCGGTAGAGCGGCGCGGTGAAGCCGAAGGCCAGAATGCGCGAAAGCATGACGCCGGCCGCCGAGGCGGTGGCGAACAGGCCGAAATCGGCGATCGACAAGGTGTTCGCCAGCACGATGAAATAGCCGAGCGAAAAGACAAGCCGCCCCGCCGAACCGCTTATGGCCGCGAAATAATCGCGCAATAGGCGCTGCCTGCTTTCGATGAAGGTGGCGAGTGAAATATCCGCCTCCCGGGATCTGCTTGAGCCGAGGGAGCCATAGCAGGCAAAGCTTAATCTGCCGTGTGCGCTGAAGTTTCCATGTTAACCATTTGTTTTCCGTGTCCCTTTAGCTTGGGTTAACATAAGCGCAGGGTTTGGGGTGCGCGCCCGAGCGAGGCAACGGTTTCCATGTTCGAATCCGAATACGACCGAAAGGATCGGCCTGGCCGATCACTGCTTTCCCGGCGGCAACGGGATGGCGATGAGCCAGCTATCGAAAAGACCGATGCGGCGCAGGAACCACAGCGCGCGCGGAGCGTGAATGCGGGCTCGGGTGACGATCGCTCCCGCGGCCCGGGCGCCTTCTTGCGGCGCGCCAAGGCCCGCCTGCTCAGCGACGCGCCGGAAGCGCCAGGCCGGCAAACGGTCCTCGAACCGGATCCGCAGCGCACCCGTTCCGTACCGCCCGGCCCATATGGCACCGACGACGGTCCCTACTGGAACCCGCTGATCGACCCGGTGCGCGTGGTCGACGGTATTTGGCGCGCCAGGCGGATCGTCGTGCTGACGACGCTCATGGGCGCCGTGATCGGCGTCATGGTCGCGCTCGCCACGCCCAAGGAATACTACTCCGCGACCGAACTCCTTTTCGATCCCCGCAGCCTGCAGCTCGTGGACCGCGAGCTGACGGGCGGCGCCCTGCCCTCCGACGCCACGCTGGCACTGATCGAAAACCAGGTGAGTATCATCCGCTCCGGGTCGGTGCTGAAGAAGGTGGCGGAGAGGCTGGAGCTTGCCGACGATCCGGAGTTCAACGGCCAGGGCGGCGGCCTTTTGGGCAAGCTCACCAATCCGCGTGCGCTCCTCTCCTTCGGCGACGGCGGCGACAGCAGCGATATCGTGCGGCATGCGCTTGCCGTCCAGAACCTGGCCGAGAGCCTGAACGTGGAACGCAACCCGCGCACCTTCATCATTCACATCGGCGTCACTACGCAGGACCCCGACAAATCGGCCCTGATCGCCGGCACGACGGCCGAGGTCTACCTGGAAACATCCAACGAGCTTCAGGCGGCCGTGGCCGGCCGCGCCAATACCGAGATCAGCAGCCAGCTCGACGAGTTGCGTGCCGAGGTGGAGCAGGCCGAGCAGGCCGTCGCCGATTTCAAAGCCGAGCACGGGCTCTTCGATGCCCAGGGGCGCCTCATGTCCGATGACGTGATCGTGCGCCTGAACGAACAGCTTTCGACAGCGCGTGGCCGCACCGCGGAACTGAATGCGCGCATCTCCTCGATGCGGGAACTGGGCGTCGACCAGGTGCTGGGCGGCGCCCTGCCCGAACAGGTCGCCTCGCCTGTAATGACGGAGCTGCTTTCACAATATGCGGTCCTGCAGCAACAGGCCGACCGCGCGGCGGTCCGCCTCGGCCCGCGCCATCCCGACAATCAGACCGTTCAGGCCGAGCTTGCCGGCCTGCGCGAGGCGATTTCCGCGGAATTGCGGCGCGTGACGGCTTCCATCCAGGTCGAGCTTCGGCGCGCCGTCGAATTGGAACAGGACCTGGCGGCGCGCCTTGCCCGGATGAAGGCCGAGAAAAACGCACTGGAGGACCAGCAGGTCGGCCTGCGCGAACTGGAGCGCGAGGCCGCTGCCCGCCGCTCCGTCTATGAATCCTTCCTGCTGCGCGCACGCGAGACAGGGCAGCAACGCAACCTCGAAACCGCGAATGTAGCGATCATCTCCGAGGCCACACCACCCCTGCTGCCGAGCGGGATCAGCCGCACGTCGATCGTCCTGGCGGCAACCTTCCTCGGCTTCCTGGCCGGCATTCTCCTCGGCGCCGGCATGGGCGCGGTCGCGAGCCTGCGCGAGAACACAGCCAAGCGGCGGCGTGGTGGGACGGCGGATCCCGGTCCCGTGCGGGCGCACGGAGAAGACCAGAGAGGCTACGGCGATGACGGCTTCGATCCCATGCCGCCCTCGCCCACCCATACCGGCCGCCGTCATCCCCTTCCCGCGGCAAGCAACCCCGCCCATGGCGGGTGGGAAGAAGAAGGCACGGTTTCCATCGAGGACCTTCGCCACAGCCTGCGGGCATTTCGGGACGAGATCGACGCGCTGGCCGAAAGGCGCACCCGCCGCGCCGGATAGCTTCGCAGATGCGTCAGAATGCGGCGCAGATTCGGGATTGCCCCGAGGGTGTTTTGCTGCCTATTGCAGAGCGATCCGAGACAGGAGGGGTGCATGGCTGAGCTCATCGACGGGAAGGCGGCGGCGGCGAAAGTCGTCGAGAAAGTGAAGACGGAAACGGCCGCGCTCGCCGAGGAGGGGATTACGCCCGGCCTCGCTGTGGTCATTGTCGGCGACGATCCAGCCAGCCAGGTCTATGTCGCCTCCAAGTCGAAGAGGGCCAAGGAGTGCGGCTTCCATTCCGTGCAGCACACGCTGCCGGCGGAAACGGCCGAGACGGAGCTTCTTGCTCTCGTGGAGGCGCTGAACGCCGATCCCGCCATTCACGGGATCCTGGTGCAGCTTCCCCTGCCGGGCCACATCGATTCGGCCCGCGTCATCCAGACGATCGCGCCGGAAAAGGACGTCGACGGATTTCACTTCATCAATGTCGGCAAGCTGGGGACGGGTGCGCTCGAGAGCACCTTCGTGCCCTGCACCCCGGCGGGCGCGATGCTGCTCCTCAAACGCGCGCGCGGGACGGATCTTTCCGGCCTGAACGCGGTCGTGATCGGGCGCTCCAACATCGTCGGCAAGCCGATGGCCAATCTGCTTCTAGCCGCCAACGCGACCGTCACCATCGCGCACAGCCGGACAAAGGACCTCCCCGCCGTCGCCCGCTCGGCGGACATTCTCGTGGCGGCGGTCGGCCGGCCGCAGATGGTGCGCGGCGACTGGGTGAAAGAAGGCGGCACGGTGATCGACGTGGGCATCAACCGCATTCCGGCACCGGAAAAAGGCGAAGGCAAGACGCGGCTCGTCGGCGACGTCGCCTTCGATGAAGCGGAAAAAGTCGCCGGGGCGATCACGCCCGTGCCGGGCGGCGTCGGCCCGATGACCATCGCCATGCTGATGGCCAACACGCTGGTTTCGGCCTGCCGCGCCAACGGCCGCGTGCCGCCCTCCCTCTAAACCGGTACCGCACCAGCCCAGGCGGGCGTTGACGCCATCAGGCAGAAGCGGATGGAGCAGATTACCGGCAGCACGCCCTATGGCGCGACGACGCTCGCGGGCGCCGAGACGGCGGTTATCGCGCACCGAGCGCCAGCGAGTTGGCGGGCGCCCGCTTTCAAGGGCGCCACATCGCCCTGATCGCCGGACTGCTTGCCGAGAATACGGCGTTGCGGTCTCCCGCCGCCTGAAGCGGCGGCGCTCCGCCGTAACTTTTCAGAAGACGGCGGCTCCCGCATCGGCCCGGCCGGCGAGCTCACGGAAACCGGCAAACAGCTCCCGGCCGAGGCCGAAGTGGCGGTGCGAAAGATCGACCTCCTCGACCGTTCGCGCCGAAAGCTCCTCTTCCGCGACCAGCACTTCCAGCGTGCCGGCCTCGGCGTCAAGCCGGACCATGTCGCCGTCGTGCACCTTGCCGATGACGCCGCCGTCGAGCGCTTCGGGGGTCACGTGGATCGCCGCCGGCACCTTGCCCGAGGCGCCGGACATGCGTCCGTCCGTCACCAGGGCGACATGATACCCCCGGTCCTGCAGGACGCCGAGCAAGGGCGTGAGCTTGTGCAGCTCCGGCATGCCGTTGGCCTTCGGCCCCTGGTAGCGGATGACGGCGATGAAGTCGCGATCGAGCTTGCCCGCCTTGAAGGCCGCCTGCAGGTCCTCCTGGGCGGCGAAGACGATGGCCGGCGCCTCGACGACGCGATGCTCGACCTTCACGGCGGAGGTCTTGATGATGGCCTGGCCGAGATTGCCCTTCAATACGCGGATGCCACCGGTCGGCTGGAACGCCTTGGCGAAGGGGGCCAGCACCTTCTCGTCGCCGCTTTTTTCCGGCGCCGGCGTGCGCGTCACCGTGCCGTCCTCGCCGAGCCTTGCCTCGACGGCATAGGGCCTGAGCCCCGGTCCCCAGACCGTCTGGACATCCTCGTGCAAGAGGCCGGCATCGAGCAGTTCGCGCACGAGGAAGCCCATCCCGCCGGCGGCCTGGAAATGGTTCACATCGGCAAGCCCGTTCGGATAGACGCGCGCCAGCAGCGGCACGTTCGCCGAGATCTCGGCAATGTCGGCCCAGGTGAGCTTGATGCCGGCGGCGGCGGCGATGGCGATCAGGTGGATCGTGTGGTTGGTGGACCCGCCGGTGGCGTTCAGCCCGACTACCCCGTTGACGATCGAGCGCTCGTCGATCATGCGGCCGACGGGCGTGAACTCGTTGCCGAGGGCGGTGATCGCCAGGGCACGCTTTGCCGCTTCCTTCGTCAGCGCGTCACGCAGCGGCGTGTTGGGATTGACGAAGGAGGAGCCCGGCATGTGCAGGCCCATGATCTCCATCAGCATCTGGTTCGAGTTCGCCGTGCCGTAGAAGGTGCAGGTACCGGGTCCGTGGTAGGATTTCGATTCGGCCTCCAGCAGTGCCTCGCGCCCCACCTTCCCTTCGGCAAAGAGCTGGCGCACCTTGGCCTTCTCGTCGTTGGGAAGGCCGCTGGTCATCGGGCCGGCGGGAATGAAGATCGCGGGCAGATGGCCGAAGCTGAGCGCAGCTACCATCAGCCCCGGCACGATCTTGTCGCAGATGCCGAGATAGACGGCAGCATCGAACATGTTGTGGGAGAGGCCGACGGCGGCCGCCAGCGCGATGACATCGCGCGAGAACAGGGACAGCTCCATGCCTGGCTGGCCCTGGGTGACGCCGTCGCACATGGCGGGCACGCCGCCCGCCACCTGCGCCACCCCGCCGATCTCGTGCGCCGCTTCCTTGATGATGTCCGGGTACGGCCCGTAGGGCTGATGCGCGGAGAGCATGTCGTTATAGGCGGTGATGATACCGAGGTTCGGCACCGTGTCGCCGGAGAGCGCCGCCTTGTCATGCGGCCCGCAGGCGGCGAAACCGTGGGCGAGATTGCCGCAGGAAAGCACCGTCCGGTGCGGGCCCTTCTCAGCCGCCTCGTCGAGGCGGGCGAGATAGGCTTCGCGGCCGGCGCGCGAACGCTCGCGGATTCGTGCCGTGACGGCTTCGATCTCTCGTTTCGCGGTCATGTTCTGCGATCCTCCTTCGGCGCCCAGTAGATCTGGGCAGGCGTGGCGGCGTGATCGAGGACAACACGGACCGGCAGGAGCGGGCCGGCATCTTGCGCCAGGGCGGCCTCGAGCACGTCCTTCTTTTTCGCTCCCTCGATATGGAGCACCATGAAACGCGCCTGGCGGACGACGGGCATCGACAGGGTCAGCCTCGGCTCGCCCGCGCCCGGCGCATGCACCGGCAGCACGTACCTCCCGGATGCAGGGGTCAACAGCTCCGTAAGGTTTTCGGCGTCGGGAAAGAACGATGCCGTGTGGCCGTCCGTTCCCATGCCCAGCACCACGACATCGAACGGAAGCGGCAGCGTGCCCACCGCTCGGTCGGCCAGTCCGGCGGCTTCCTCGACACTGTCGCACGCGTGATAGAGGTTGACGAAAGCAGCTCGCGCCGCCTCGTTCTGCAAAAGGTGCCGGGCGACCAGGCGGGCATTGGAACGCTCCGAGTCGGTGGGCACGAAACGCTCGTCGGCAAGCGTGACGGTCACGCGGGCCCAGTCGAGCTTGCGGCGGGAAAGGGCCCGGAAGAAGGGCGGCGGCGTGCTGCCGCCGGAGACCGCCATCAGGGCGGTGCCGCGCGCCGAGATCGCCTCGGCCAGATTATGCGCCACGGTATCAGCCAGTTCCTCCGCCAGATCCTGGCCGGAGGCGAATTCCTGCCAGTTCGGGGTCATGCTCATATGCTCTCGTGCCAGGTTCGTCCGTCGCGCTCGATGAGCGCAATGGCCGCCGACGGGCCCCAGGTGCCGGCCGTATAGCCCTGCACACCCTGAGTTCGTTCCTCCCAGGCGGCGACGATGGGATCGATCCAACGCCAGGCCGCCTCCACCTCGTCGCGGCGCATGAACAGCGTCTGATTTCCGCGGATCACGTCCATGATCAGGCGCTCGTAAGCGTCCGGATTGCGCACGCGGAAGGACTCGGCAAAGCTCATGTCCAGAGGCACGTGACGCAGGCGCATGCCGCCGGGGCCGGGATCCTTGATCATCATCCACTGCTTGACGCCCTCGTCCGGCTGCAGGCGGATGACGAGCTGGTTGGCGAAAACCCGGCCGGCCTGCTCGCCGAAAATCGAGTGCGGGATCGGCTTGAACTGGATGACGATCTCGGAGACGCGGGCGGCGAGCCGCTTGCCCGTGCGCAGGTAGAACGGCACGCCCGCCCAGCGCCAGTTCTCAATCTCCGCCTTGATCGCCACGAACGTCTCGGTGTCGCTCACGCCGCCCGTCAGTTCCTCCAGATAGCCCTTGACCGCCCCGCCGTTGGAGGCACCGGAGCGGTACTGTCCGCGCACGGTCACCCGCTCGGACGCCGGCGGGTCGATTGGCTTCAGCGCGCGAAGCACTTTCAACTTCTCGTCGCGCACCGCATCCGCATCCAGCGAGGCCGGCGCCTCCATGGCCATAAGACACAGAAGCTGCAGCATATGGTTCTGCACCATGTCGCGCAGCGCTCCGGCCTTGTCGTAATAGTCGGCGCGGCCTTCCACTCCCACGGACTCGGCGACCGTGATCTGCACATGGTCCACGTGGGCGGAGTTCCACAAGGGCTCGTAAAGCGCGTTGGCGAAGCGCAGCACCATCAGGTTCTGCACCGTCTCCTTGCCGAGATAGTGGTCTATGCGGAAGATCCGTGCCTCGTCGAAGACGCGGCCGATGGTCTCGTTGACCTCCCGCGCCGTCTCGAGACTGCGGCCAATCGGCTTTTCCACGATGATGCGCGCGGTCGGCGTCGCCAGGCCGTGCCGGTCGATATTGTCGACAATATCGCCGAATATGCCCGGCGCCACGGCAAGATAGAAGGCGCGGACATGGCTGCTGTCGCCGATCTTCTTCTTCAGATCGTCATAGCCCTTGCCCGACTTGGCATCCGTCGGCACATAGAAGAGCCGTTCCAGGAAACGGGCGAGCTCGGCTTCGTCGACATGGGCCTTCGCCACATGCGCGGCGATCGCCTCCTTTGCGAAGGCACGGAACTGGCTGTCGCTGAGCTCGGACCGGGAGGAACCGATGATACGGGTCGGCTCCGAAAACTGGCCGGCGCGCTCGCGCTGATAGAGCGCGGGGAGAAGCTTGCGCTCGGAAAGGTCGCCCGTGGCGCCGAACACCACGAGGTCGAAGGGCTCGACCGGAATCGTCTGGCTGGTCATTGTCGCTCCGCTGCGCTTTCAAGCTTATGGAGAGCCTCTTAGTCTAATCGATTTAAAAACGCCACCCCACCATTTTTGTCAGGGGACGCGCTGTAGATCGTCTCGAGACCGGCCCTTCCGTGCTCGCCCGAAGGATAAGTGCGGATTGATACATTGCAAGCGGCTACGGACGGTTTGAAACGACGCGCCGTACGCCGCCTGTCTCGCCTACCACGGGAAAGGTGGATGCCGCACATGGTATCTGGTAGGCCAATTCTGAAAAGATCCCTCCTCGTCTGCGAACGCTGCCATTTCTCATGACCTACGACCAGATCTTTCTCTTCAGCCTGCTCGGCGTCGTCTTCATCTTCCTTCTGTGGGGGCGCGTGCGTTATGATCTGGTGGCCTTTGCCGCGTTGGTCATCGCAGTGATCGGCGGGGTGGTGCCGGCGGAATACGCCTTTGCGGGCTTCGGGCACGAGGCGGTCATCATCATCGCCCTGGTGCTCATCGTCTCGCGGGCGATGGTGAATGCCGGAGCGGTCGAGCTCGTCGCCCGTCTCGTCTTGTCCACGGACCGGTCGCTCCCCACCCATATCGGCATCATGTCGGTGGTTGGTGCTGCGCTTTCGGCCATCATCAACAACGTTGCAGCACTGGTCATGCTGATGTCGCTCGATCTGGAGGCCGCCAAAAAGGCGAAACGGGCCGTCTCCGCCTCGCTGATGCCGCTCTCCTTCGCCACGATCCTCGGCGGCATGATCACACTCATCGGCACACCGCCCAACATCGTCGTCGCCCAGTTCCGCGAACGCGCGCTGGGGGAGCCATACTCCATGTTCGACTTCTCCCCCGTCGGGCTCGTCTGTGCGCTCGCGGGCATCACCTTCGTCACGACGATCGGCTGGCGTCTTATTCCGAAGCCCGACGCGGCGGCCACCATCGGGGAAAGCGGCGAGCCGGCGCTGTTCGTGGTCGAGGCCAGGGTGAAGGAAGATTCGGAGGCAATCGGCAAGCCGCTCGGCGCGCTTTATCCGCTCGCCGACAAACACGACGTCTCCGTGCTCGGCCTGGTGCGCCGCGGCAAGCGACTGCCCGGATTCGCCGCCGGCGAGGAGGTGCGCAAGAGCGATCTCATCGTTATCGAGGGCGATCCGCAATCCGTCGAAGCCTTTATCGGCGCGGCCAAGCTGCGCACGCCCGGCTCCGGCAAAAGCGAAAGCCTGACGGGGAAATCGCTGAAGCTGGTCGAGGCCATCGTGCCGGACAACGCCCGCATGGTCGGCCGTACGGCGCTGGACCTGCGTTTGCTCTATCGCCGCGGCGTGGCGCTGCTCGGCGTGTCGCGCCAGGGCCGGCGTTTCCGCGAACGCGTGCGCAATCTGCCGATCAAACCGGGCGACATGGTGCTGCTCCTGGGGCCGGAAAGCCGCGTGGCGGACGCCGCCGAGTGGCTGGGTGTGCTGCCTCTGGCGGAGAAAAGCCACAACGTGATCCAGCGCGGAAAGGCGTTCCTCACGATCGGCGTCTTCACAGCCGCCGTGGCAGCTGCCGTGATCGGGCTTGTGCCGCTCTCGATAGCGCTTGCCGCGACGGTCATCATCTACACGCTGTTCAACGTGATCGGCGCGCGCGAGGTCTATGAGGCGGTCGAATGGCCGGTGATCGTGCTTCTGGGCTCGCTCATTCCGCTCGGTCTGGCGCTGGAGGAATCGGGCGGCACGCGGCTCATCGCCGAGGGGCTGGTCGCCCAGGCGGGCACGCTGCCGCCGTGGGCTATCCTGGCGATCCTCATGGTCGTCACCATGACGCTGTCCGATTTCCTCAACAACGTGGCCACGTCCCTGATCGCAGCCCCGGTCGGGCTGTCGGTCGCCCGGGCGCTCGACGTCTCGCCCGATCCCTTTCTGATGGGCGTGGCCGTCGCCGCCTCCTGCGCGTTCCTCACCCCGATCGGGCACAAGAACAACACGATCATCATGGGCCCCGGCGGCTACCGCTTCGGCGACTACTGGCGCATGGGGCTGCCGCTGGAGATCATGATCATCGCCGTCGGCGTTCCGGCGATCCTGTTCTTCTGGCCGTTGTAGAACCGTTACATCACCGCGCCGATCTGCCACGGCACGAACTCGTTGTCGCCGTAGCCGAGCTGCTCGGACTTGGTGCGCTTGCCGGAGGCGACGGCCAGCACCTCATCGAAGATCTGGCGGCCCTTCTCCTCCAGGGTGACACCGTCGAGAATATCGCCGCAATTGACGTCCATGTCCTCGGCCATGCGCTCGTACATGGCGGAGCTGGTGGCCAGCTTGATCGATGGCGAGGGCTTGCAGCCATAGGCGGAGCCGCGGCCGGTCGTGAAGCAGACGACATTGCAGCCGCCGGCCACCTGCCCCGTCACGGAGACCGGGTCGTAGCCGGGCGTGTCCATGAAGACGAAGCCCTTCTCTGATACCCGTTCGGCATATTCGTAGACGGCGGCAAGCGGGGTTGAGCCGCCCTTCGCGGCCGCACCCAACGACTTCTCCAGGATGGTCGTCAAACCACCCAGCTTGTTGCCCGGCGAGGGATTGTTGTTCATCTCGCCCTTGTGGCGGGCGGTGTAGTCCTCCCACCAGTGTATGCGCTCAATCAGCTTCTCGCCGACCTCGCGGCTGATAGCGCGGCGGGTCAACAGATGTTCGGCACCGTAGATCTCCGGCGTTTCGGCAAGCACCGCCGTGCCGCCGTTGCGCACCAGCATGTCGGCGGCCACGCCCAGCGCCGGATTGGCGGTGATGCCCGAATAGCCGTCGGAGCCGCCGCATTGCAGCGCAAGGGTGATCTCGGAGGCCGGCACCGTCTCGCGCTTGTGGGCGCCGACCACGGGCAGCATCTCGCGCACGCGCTCCAGACCCGCCTCGATGGTGCGGCGCGTGCCGCCGGTATCCTGGATTGTCATGGAGCGGAATGTGTCGCTTTCCTCCAGCCCGTAAAGCTCCTTGAGGCGGGCGATCTGGAAGACCTCGCAGCCGAGCCCGACCATCAGCACGCCGCCGAGGTTCGGATTGCTGGCATAACCCCACTGGGTGCGCTTCAACAGGTCGAATCCCTCGCCCGAGGATGCGAGCCCGCAACCCGTTCCGTGGGTAAAGGAGACGACGCCGTCGACATCGGGGAAATCGTCGAGCATGCCCGAACGCATGGCCGCCTCGGCGATGAAGCGGGCGACCGAGGCGGAGCAGTTCACGCTGGTGAGAATCCCGATATAGTTCCGCGTTCCGACGCGGCCGTTCGCACGGCGGTATCCCTGGAAGGTCGCCTGCTCGGCCACAGGCAGCACGTTGACCGGCTGAGCGTCCTGGCAGAAGCGGTAATCGCGCTCGAAATCGCCCATCTCCAGATTGTGCTCGTGCACCCATTCGCCCGGCCGGATCGCTTTGCTGGCGAAGCCGATCACCTGGCCGAACTTGCGCACCGCCTGCCCCGATTCCACCGGCTCGAGCGCCACCTTGTGGCCGAAAGGGATGCGTTCGAGCGCGTGCACGGCGCCGGTGAGGGGCATGCCCTCCTCGATCTTGCGCGCGGCGACCGCGATATTGTCATTCTGGCTGAGCCGCAGGAAAGGCGGCCGGCTGTCCATCATCATGTCTCGTCTCCGGCGGTCCGCAAGCCGCCATCATTCGGGTTCTCTAGCGGTAAAACAGCGTCGGCAGCCACATGGTCAAGGCCGGCAGGAAGGTGACCAGCATCAACACCACGAACAACGGCACCAGGAATGGCAAGGTGGCCGCCATGCAGCGCTCGAAAGGCACCTTCGAGACGCGCGAAAGCACGTAAAGCACCATGCCCACCGGCGGCGTCAAGAGGCCGATCATCAGATTGAGCACCATGATAACGCCGAAATGCACGGGGTCGACGTCCATCTTCAGCGCAATCGGCAGGAGCACCGGCACCAGGATCGTGATCGCCGCCACGGTTTCCATGAAGCAGCCGACGGCGAACAGGATCAGATTGATGAGCAGCAGCACGACGACGGGGCTTTCCGAGAAACCGAGGATCAGCGAAGCAAAGTGCTCCGGAACGCGGTTCGACGTGAGGATCCATGCGAATATGGAGGCGGCGGCGACGATGAAGAGCACCACCGCCGTGGTCTCGATGGTGTCGAAGGAGACCCGCAGGAACCGCCGCCAGGACAATGTGCGATAGACCAAGAGGCCGAGGAACAGCGCCCACACGCAGGCGGCGATCGCGGCTTCGGTCGGCGTGAAGGCGCCGGACAGAATGCCGCCGACGATGATGATCGGCGTGAGCAGCGACAGGAAGGCACGCCGGAAGGTGATCCACAGGACCGAGAAGCGGAAGGCCTGGTCGCGCGGGTAGTTGCGCTTGACCGCGTACCACGCGACCATGATCATCAGGGCGAAGGCCATCAGCAGCCCGGGTATGAGACCGGCGGCGAAGAGCTGACCGATCGAGGCGCCCGCGACCACGCCGTAGATCACCATGGGCAGGGACGGCGGGATGATGGGGCCGATGGTCGAGGACGCGGCGGTGATGCCGACGGCAAAGCCGGGGTCGTATTTGGCGTCGCGCATGGCCTTGATCTCGATGGCGCCGAGGCCGCCCGCATCGGCGACCGCCGCGCCGGACATGCCGGCGAAGATCACCGAGGCGCCGATGTTCACGTGGCCCAGACCGCCACGCATCCATCCCACGATCGCCTTGGCGAAGTCGAAGATGCGCTCGGTGATGCCCGAGGTGTTCATGAGATTGCCGGCGAGGATGAAGAAGGGAACGGCCAGGAGCGGGAATGAATCGACGCCGTTCACCATGCGGTGGACGACCACCATGTCGGGAATGCGCCCATCCAGAAAGATGAAGATCGCCGAGGCGCCGGCAAGCGCGATCGCCACGGGAATGCCGAGGACGATCATGCCGAAAAGAGCAACGAAGAGAATCGTCAGCAACATGGGTCAAAGCGCCCCGGACTGTTGGAAGGACTCGGGATCGACGAGCCGGCTCGTCCCGGTGCGCAAATGACGCAGCAGAACTAGGACGGCACGCACCGTCATGGCGACGAAGCAGAGGGCGACCATCCAGTAGATGACGGATTTGGGGATGTCGATGGACACCATCATCTGCTGCGTGCGCCCGGCCATCTGACTGCACAGCCAGGCGGTGACGCCGAAGAAGACGATCGAGACCAGGTCGGCAAAGATCTGCAATCCGAAACGCGCCCGACGCGGCAGATAGCGATAGAGCAGTTCGACGGCGATATGGCTTTCCTTGCGAACCGCGATGATGGCCCCCAGAAAGGTGACGCCGATCAAAAGAAAGCGGGCGATCTCCTCCGTCCAGCCCAGAGAGTTGTTGAGCACGTAACGGGTGAAGAACTGGAGAAAGACGACGAAAGCGAGCACCCAGAAGACGACAATGACGAGGCTGTCCTCGGCCCGCAGGTCGGAAAGATCCTCGTCGTCGTGAACGGGCGCGGCAGGCTCCGCGCCGAAACGGCTGTCATTGTCGGACATGGAAAAAGCCTCGGTGGAAATCCCGCGCCGCCCGGGCGGCGCGGGAGGAACAAGCCTATTGGATTGCTTGCAGCCGGTCGTAGATGTCCTGATCCCAGGTGGCGTCCTCGCCGTTGTGCAGCTTCACGGTCGCCTCGCGGAACGGGGCGCGGTCGACCTCGTTGACCGTCACGCCCTGGTCGCGGAATCCCTCGACCAGTTCCTCCTCCTTCTGGATCACCTGCTGCGTGGCGCATTCGGCCGTCTCGTCCAGCACGCGGTCGAAGGCCTCGCGGTCGGCTTCGTCCAGGGAATTCCAGACCGGACCGCCGACGATGGTCAGAAGCGCGTCGGTGATGTGGCCGGTGAGCGTGATCTGGTCCTGCACCTCGTAGAACTTCTTCGCCTCGATCGTCGGCAGCGGGTTCTCCTGCGCATCCACGGTGCCCTGCTGAAGGGCAAGATAGACCTCGGCAAAAGCGATGGGCGTCGGATTGGCGTTCACCGCCTTGGGGAACATCATGTAGAGCGGCGCGTTGGGCACGCGGATCTTGAGCCCTTCCATGTCCTCAGGCGTGTTGATCTCCTTGTTCGACGTAACATGGCGCTCGCCGTAATAGGTGAGCGAGGTGATGTGATTGCCGGAAGCCTCCTCATAGCCTTGAGCGAGTTCCGAAAAGAGTTCCGAATTGCGGAACTTGTCCCAATGTTCGTAATCGCGGAACATGTAGGGCGCGCCGCCGATGGCGATCGGCCCGTAGGCGCGGCCGGCGAAGAGCTGGCCCGTGTAGATGATGTCCACTGTCCCGAGGCCGAGACCTTCGTTGATGTCGACCTCCTTGCCGAGCGACGACGCCGGAAACACCTCTATGGAATAGCGCCCGTCCGTCGCCTCCATAAGCTTGTCGGATGCCTCGACGGCACAGGTGTGATAAGGCTCGCCCGCCTCGTAGACGTGCGCCCATTTCAGCACCGTCTGGGCCGAAGCGGGCAGCGCGGCAAACGAAACACCGCCCACCAGGGCGGCGGCGAGCGAATATGTGAGCTTCTTCTTCACTGGTACTCCTCCCTTTGAACCATACGACTTAAACATGCCCGGTCGTCCGACAGCCGCACGATGCATGCATACGCAGGATCCTCCAATCCCGCCGCCGACCGGGGACCGCAATAACGGCCACGATTTTCAAGCCGCGAAAACCCTACTAACATGCTAGTATGACATCAAGCACCGAATTCTCACCAGCCATCGCAACCCGCAGAGGCGGGGCGACGGATCATGTCGCCAATGCGTTGCGCCAATCGATCGTGACCCTCGAACTGGTACCCGGCGCCCAACTCGACAAGCGGGTGCTGACAGCCCGCTTCGGCGTTTCCCGCTTTCCCATCTCCGAGGCCCTGAACCGACTGAAGCGGGAGGGGCTTGTGGATGTCCGCCCGCAGAGCGGCTCGCGCGTCTCTCTCATCCGCCTTTCGGACGCGGAAGAGAACCTGTTCATGCGCCGGGCGCTGGAGGCGGAGGTGGCCGAGGCGCTGGCGCGACGCGGCGACGCCGACCTCCTGGCTGAGCTCAAGGACAACTTGCGCCGGCAAAAGATTGCGGTGGACACCGATGACCGCGAAGACTTCCACGCGCTGGACCTTGCCCTCCATGACCGGATGGTCGAAGCGCTCGCCTTTCCCCGGCTTCGGGCGATCACGGAAAGCGTACGGCTGTCGCTGGACCGGGTGCGGCGGCTGCTCGGCTCGCCGCGCCGCCATGCCGTCACCTATGGCGAGCATGTGCAGATCGTCGCGGCGCTGGAGGCGGGACGACCGGACGATGCCCGCGCGGCCATGGTCGCGCATATCGATGCCGTGCTGACGGAACTGCGGATCTTCTGCAGAAAGCACCCCGAGGTATTCGCGGACCTGACCGCCCCCTCCGCCGACGGTCGCCCGTGATTTCCCGTAGCTGCCGGAACATACGCCCACGTTCGGGGCTGGTGGCAGGAGGAACTGCAGCACGGCCGCGCAACGACCCGCGGCGCGCCGGGTGCGATGAACGGTGCAGGCGCACAGCAGCGATTTACGGTTGAATCATGGCATCGCCCATCCTATCATCCCGGCAAATAAAAACTCATCAATCAGGGGATGGTTGGAATCGGAGTCGATTCTAGCCGGTGTTTCTTTTACATTCATGCCAGCCGCGTCGATATTGTTCAGGGCGTAATTCCGCTTGTCCGAGCGGCCGAAAAAAGAGGAAAGATGGAACCCAAGTTACGAGTCAGGGACGTCTACAAGATCTTCGGCGACAACCCGCAGGACGCTTTGGATCGTCTCAAACGGGGACAGACAAAGGAGGAGATCCTCGAAGAATCCGGACAGGTGGTCGGTGTCCAGGATGCCACCTTTGATGTCGAGGAAGCGCACATCTTCGTGGTGATGGGGTTGTCGGGCTCCGGCAAGTCGACGCTGGTTCGCATGCTCAACGGGCTTATCAAGCCCACCTCCGGGCACATCCTCATCGACGAGGACGACGTCGCCAGTTGCTCGCCCGAACAGTTGCGCCGCATCCGCCGCAACAAGATCGCCATGGTTTTTCAGCACTTCGCGCTGTTTCCCCACAAGACCATCGCCGAAAACGTCGGCTACGGCCTGAAGATCAAGGGCGTCGGTGCCGCCGAGCGGCGCCAGAAGGCGCTCGCGGCGCTCGACCAGGTCGGGCTTGCCGCCTGGGCCGACAGCTATCCCTCGGAGCTTTCCGGCGGCATGAAGCAGCGCGTGGGTCTTGCCCGCGGGCTTGCGACGGATCCGCCGATCCTGCTCATGGACGAGCCCTTCAGCGCGCTCGATCCGCTGATCAGGCGGGAGATGCAGGAGGAGCTTCTGGGCCTGCAGAAGAAGCTCAAGAAGACCATCGTCTTCATCACGCACGATCTCAACGAGGCGCTGATGCTCGGCGACAGGATCGCCATCATGAAGGACGGGCGCTTCGTCCAGGTGGGCACAGCCCAGGAAATCGTCTCCAATCCGGCCGATGACTACGTGGCCGCCTTCGTGGCCGACATCGACCGCGGGCGCGTCTTCACCGCGGGCCATGTCGCCAACGCGCCTGCGGCGGTGCAGCTTTCGGCCAGCGCCGAGGACGCGCTCCAGACGATGGAAGAGAGCAACCGCACGGCGGTTTACGTGCTCGACGGCGAGAAGGTCGCCGGCGTGGTCAGCTATCAGGATCTTTCGACCGCCGCGCGCGGCAACGGCGAGGCGGGCACTACCTTGGCGGACGTGCTGGTCACGGACTATCCTTCGGCGGTGGAAGACGCTCAGCTGCACGAACTTTACGGGCTGGCGAGCACGGGCCTGCCCGTGGCCGTTCTCGACGGCAAGGGGCGACTTATCGGCGTCATCGAACCCGAGGCCGTCTTCGCTCAGCTTTCCGGGGACGAGCAGACTACCCAGCAGGAGACCGGTCAAAGCGAAACGGGAGCGCGGGCGGCATCGTGACCGCCCCTGCCAGTCAGCCGCATTTCGGAGACGCTCATGTTTAGTCCGTCTGACCTTCTGGTCATCCCTTTCGACGATTGGATCAACACCCTGGTGCGCGACTTCCTCGTGCCCAACTTCCGGCCGTTCTTCCGCGCCCTGCAGGTGCCGGTAACGGGCGTGCTCAACATGTTCGAGGCATTTTTCCAGTTCGTGCCCATGCTGGTGACGACCGCCGCCTTCGCGCTGGTCGCCTGGCGCACCGTGGGGCGCGGGATGGCGCTCTTCACGATCATCGCCCTCATCTTCATCGACATGATCGGGCTGTGGCCGGAAACCATGACGACCCTTTCGATGATCGTCACCTCGGTGCTGTTCTGCGCGGTCATCGGCGTGCCCATCGGCATTCTCGTCGCCGGCAGCAACAAGCTGTGGGCGGTGACGCGGCCGATCCTCGACATCATGCAGACGATCCCCTCCTTCGTCTATCTGGTGCCGATCGTCATGCTGTTCGGGGTCGGCATGGTGCCGGGCATCATTGCCACCATCATCTTCGCCCTGCCGCCCATCATCCGGCTGACCAATCTCGGCATCCGCAACGTGCGCGGCGATCTCGTCGAGGCGGCGGAAGCCTTCGGCTCCACCCGCTGGCAGATGCTGTGGGAGGTGCAGATCCCGCTGGCGCTGCGGACCATCATGGCCGGTCTCAACCAGACCCTGATGCTGTCGTTGTCCATGGTCGTGATTGCCGCCCTCATCGGCGCCGGCGGCCTCGGGCTCACCGTCTATACGGGCCTCGGCCGGCTCGACGTCGGCGGCGCGACGGCGGGCGGGGTCGGCATCGTGCTGTTGGCAATCATCCTCGACCGCATCACACAAGCACTCGGCGAGCAGAGCGGAGTGCGGACCCCGTCGCTGCGCCAGACACTGGTTTCGCTGTTTCGCCCACGCGCAGCCGCAACGGGCGAAACCAAGAAGTCGGGCAACTGAGCCCGCCGAAGCGGGGCGGTGATGTCCCGTCGCGATATGCGGGTTACGGCCCGCGGTCACCAATGAACACGAAAGGAGAGGCTTATGTTCACGATAAAGAAAGCCGTGCCAACCCTCGCCGCCGCCGCTCTCCTGAGCGCCGGCTCGCTGTCGCCCGCCGTGGCGCAGGATCAGCCGGGCGAAGGCAAGACCGTCCAGATGGCGCGCGCCACCTGGGACACGGGCTGGTTCCACGCCGAGATCTACAAGCAGCTTCTCGAGGAACTCGGCTACACGGTGGAAGGCCCGACGACGCTCGACAATCCACCCTTCTACCAGGCGGTCAGCCAGGGCGACGTCGACCTTTGGGTCAACGGCTGGTTCCCGCTCCACAACACCTATCGCAGCACCTTTGAAAGCGGTGCCGAGATCGTTGGTGCCGTCGCCAGGGGCGGTGCGCTTGAGGGATATCTCGTCGACAAGGCCTCGGTCGAGGAATTCGACATCAAGACGCTGGACGATTTCAAGCGTGACGAGGTCAAGGAAGCTTTCGACCGCAACGGCGACGGCAAGGCCGATCTGGTGGCCTGCCCTCCCGGCTGGGGCTGCGAGGTCAATATCGAGCATCACTTGGACGCCTACGACCTGCGTGACCACGTGAACGCGATCAAGGCCGGCTACTCCGCCTCCATGGCGGATGCGGTCGCGGCTTATGAAAACGGCGAATCCATCTTCTTCTACACCTGGACGCCGAACTGGACGGTGAACGAGGTGGTGCCGGGCGAAGACGTCATGTGGATCGAGGTGCCGGAAGTCAATCTGCCCGAAGACATGGCAGATCTGGAAGACGCCGCCACGCTGGAAGGCGTCGAAGGCTGCGTGGCCGACCCCTGCACGCTCGGCTTCCCGGCAAACGACATCGTGCCGGTCGTCAATTCCGAGTTCCTCCAGGAGAACCCGGCCGTCGGCGCGCTCCTCGAAACCGTCTCGATCCCGCTGCCTGCCATCTTCGCCCAGAACGCGGCGATGAACGCGGGCGACGACGACATCGAGGGTCAGGCCTCGACCTGGATCGAGGAGAATCGCGACCAGGTCGACAACTGGCTCGAAGAAGCCCGCGCGGCAGCGGAGTAAGCGCCTCTCCATCCAAGCCGCAAAGGCCGGGCCTTCGTGCCCGGCCTTTTTCATGGGCGGGCATCGCCGGGCGAAGCCACAAAGGGCGTGGACAAAGTTTTTGTCGTCCTCCCGCAGACTCCGTGAAAGAAAGAATAAAAACAAAGTCTTGAGAAAACAGATTTATGTGTCCGGAGTGCCGTTTATCCCCGCATAGGCGGCGCGCCTTATGATCAGCCTGACGACAATTGCTTGCGAGGCTGCCATGAGCATCGACCCGGAGAATACCGCCCTGTTGAAACTCCCCTATATCATGCCAAGCCAGGCCCAGAAGCACGTGACGCACAACGAGGCGATCCGTCTGCTGGACGGCCTGACGCAGGTTTCCGTGCTCGACCGCGACTGGACCGCGCCGCCCGATACGCCCGAGGAGGGTGACCGCTACATCGTCGCCGAGGGCGCGAGTGGTGGCTGGGAGGGGTGGGACTCCAACATCGCCTATTTCGCCGATGGCGTCTGGATCAGGCTCGTGCAACGAACCGGCTGGCTCGCCTGGGTCGAGGACGAGGCGCGGATTGTCGTGTGGGACGGCAGCGCCTGGACGGACACGATCGGCAATCTCACGGCCGACGATCTGGCCAGCGGCGTCGCTCCCATGATCGGCGTCAACACGGCGGCCGATGGCCAAAACCGCTTCGCCATCAAGTCCGACGCGGCCCTGTTCTCGCACGACGACGTCACGCCCGGCTCCGGCCACATACGTGCCACGGTGAACAAGGCGGGAGCGGACAAGGATGCGGGCTTCATCTTCCAGAGCGCCTGGAGCGCGCGGGCCCTGTTCGGGCTTTTGGGCAACGACGATTTCTCGATCAAGGTGAGCCCGGACGGTGCTGCCTACCACACGGCCCTGGTGGTCGACCGCAACAACGGGCTGGTGAAGTTCCCCGGCGGCCTGTGGGGTACGGGCAGCAGCGCTGGGACGCTGGGAGCGCAGGCGCTCGCCTTTACCGGCGGGCTGGACGGTTCCGCGCTCGGCCAGAGGATATCTTTCGGCAGCGGCCAGACCATCGGGGACGGCCCCTGCATGCCCTTTTCCGGCAAGGTGGTAGCGGCGACGATGGGTCAGCAGTCGGGCACCGCCGGAACTTACACGCTGGAGGCGGTGAAAAGCGGCGGCCGGCAGGGTGCCTCCTACCGCCTGTCGCATTCCTATGGCGGCAGCGGAGGGCAGCACGCGATTGCCGATTTCCATTCGGCCATGCTCGCATTCGCGGCCGGTGACCGCATCAGCTTCGAGGTGGTGGAGCAGCCCGGGCCGGCCGCCTTCACGGTCACCTTCTTTGTCGTTTTCGACTGAGGGCGCAATGCCGGCGGCACCGCCGGCTCTCTCCCAGAAAAGACTCAGACGGGGCGGAGACGCTTGACAAGCCCCGCACCATCGCCTCTAAACTTACGTCTTCACCAGGGGGGCCCGGACAACGGGCTGAGATACCGCTGGCCTAAAAGGTAGCGCGGTGACCCTTAGAACCTGATCCAGTTCATACTGGCGTAGGGATGGTGCGACGGCTTTTCGGGGAACCGCCCCATCGGGTTCAGGCCCACAGATCAGAAAAAGCCTCTCCTTCATCCTTCCAAGAACTGGGTCTCCTGTGCAAAGCGCGAAGGAGCCATGCCATGGATGCCCGCAACCAGCCGACACCCGAAGTCACGACCGGTCCCCTGCCGGCCTCGCACAAAGTCTACAAGCCCGGCACGCACCATCCCGATCTGCGCGTGCCCATGCGCGAGATCGCCGTCCACCCGACGGCCGGCGAGCCGCCGGTAACGGTCTATGATTCGTCCGGCCCGTACACGGACACCGAGGCGCAGATTGAGATCGAAAAGGGCCTGCCGCGTCTGCGCGAAACCTGGATCACGGCGCGCGGGGACGTCGAGCGCTACGATGGACGAAGCGTCAAGCCGGAGGACAACGGCTTTGTGAGCGGCGATCGGCTGACGCCGGAGTTCCCCACGCGCAACCGTCCGTTCCGGGCACGCGACGGCAAGGCGGTGACCCAGATCGCCTATGCGCGCGCCGGCATCGTGACG
The DNA here is from genome assembly GCF_042660605.1 of Nitratireductor sp. GCM10026969. NCBI lineage: Bacteria > Pseudomonadati > Pseudomonadota > Alphaproteobacteria > Hyphomicrobiales > Phyllobacteriaceae > Nitratireductor > Nitratireductor sp. GCM10026969. The sequence continues at coordinate 1,747 of NZ_JBHSUM010000035.1, read as the reverse complement.
CCGGAGATGGAGTTCATCGCCATCCGCGAGAACCTCGGGCGTGAAAAGCTGAAGGAAAAGCTCGAGCGCGACGGCGAAAGCTTCGGCGCGGCCATTCCCGATCACGTGACACCGGAATTCGTGCGCGACGAGGTGGCGCGCGGCCGTGCGATCATCCCGGCCAACATCAACCATCCCGAAATCGAGCCGATGATCATTGGTCGCAACTTCCTGACCAAGATCAATGCCAATATCGGCAATTCAGCCGTCACCTCCTCCATGGCGGAAGAGGTCGAGAAGATGGTGTGGGCGACGCGCTGGGGCGCCGACACGGTGATGGACCTCTCCACCGGGCGCAATATCCACAACATTCGCGAGTGGATCATCCGCAATTCGCCGGTGCCGATCGGCACCGTGCCGATCTACCAGGCGCTGGAGAAGGTGGGCGGGATCGCCGAGGAGCTCACTTGGGAGGTCTACCGCGACACCCTCATCGAGCAGGCCGAGCAGGGCGTCGACTACTTCACCATTCATGCCGGCGTGCGGCTGCACTACGTGCCGCTCACGGTTGACCGGGTGACCGGCATCGTTTCCCGGGGCGGCTCGATCATGGCCAAGTGGTGCCTTCATCACCACAAGGAGAGTTTCCTCTACGAGCATTTCGAGGAGATCTGCGACATCTGCCGCGCCTACGACGTCTCCTTCTCGCTGGGCGACGGACTGCGCCCCGGCTCGATCGCCGACGCCAACGACGCGGCCCAGTTCGCCGAACTGGAAACGCTGGGCGAGCTCACGAAAATCGCCTGGGCGAAGGACTGCCAGGTGATGATCGAGGGGCCGGGCCATGTTCCCATGCACAAGATCAAGGAGAACATGGACAAGCAGCTCGAGATCTGCGGCGAGGCGCCCTTCTACACGCTCGGACCGCTGACGACCGACATCGCGCCCGGCTACGACCACATCACGAGCGGTATCGGCGCGGCGATGATCGGCTGGTTCGGCACGGCCATGCTCTGCTACGTCACGCCGAAGGAGCATCTGGGCCTGCCCGACCGGGACGACGTGAAGACGGGCGTCATCACCTACAAGATCGCCGCCCACGCGGCCGATCTCGCCAAGGGCCATCCGGCGGCGAAGATCCGCGACGACGCGCTGTCGCGGGCACGTTTCGAGTTCCGCTGGGAGGACCAGTTCAACATCTCGCTCGACCCCGAGACCGCCCGCGCGCTCCACGACGAGACGCTGCCGAAGGAAGCGCACAAGGTGGCGCATTTCTGCTCCATGTGCGGACCGAAATTCTGCTCCATGCGCATCTCGCACGACATCCGCGCCGAGGCGCAGAAGGAGGGCATGGAGAAGATGGCGGAAAAATATCGCGAGGGCGGAAAGCTCTACGTGCCGGTCGAGGAGGCGACGGAGCAAACGCACGAAACCTAGGTGCAGCCGGATCGATCGAGCCGTGCCCGCGAATACTGGCGCTCTCATCCCCCTCTGCCCGGCAGGGCAGAGGGGGTATGCCGGGGCGCGGGCCTGTCCGGCTGGCCACATATCCTTGTTTTGGCAAAGAACCCCTGATGCGTATTCTCGTCAAAGGTGCCGGCGTCGCGGGCTTGACCGTCGCCCATGAACTGGCCATCGGCGGGGCCGACGTAATCGTCATCGAGAAAAGCTCCGCGCCGGGCGGCGGGGCATCGTGGCTTGCCGGCGGCATGCTGGCGCCGTTTTGCGAGCGAGAGGCCGCCGAGCCCGCCGTCGTGGAACTCGGCCG
>NZ_JBHSUM010000034.1:0-36766 GCF_042660605.1 Nitratireductor sp. GCM10026969 | reverse complement strand
GAACCCGAAAGCCCCGGAAACACGAGCTCCGCCGCCCACGCTTCTCTTTCTTCTATATGCAATTGTCAAAGAACAGACAACGTTTCGCCGTCTTCGGGCCAATGCTGTTTGGCGTCAGCCCTATTGAGTGTCGCTTGCGCGGCTCTCTGTATGGATGCACGAGAGCAAGCGTCCCTGTCGCCAGCGGCGCTGCCGCCCTCGTTGTGGGGCGTATATAGTCGTCCCCTTCTTCGACTGTCAACGGTGAATCTGACCTTTCTTGAATTTTTTGCGACGCCACCCTTTCCACTCCGACGTGGGGGAATCATTCATCAACAGCCCAATCCGACAAGGCCACATTGGAGCCCAAATCGCTTCCTACCGATCTTGATCAGCCTCGGGGGATTCGTTTTTGTGCGAGCGCCTGCGCGCCCCGGGAATCGCGCCCGTAAGTTGACTTGGCGCGGGCGGACGGGCATGAGGGTTGCAGCGCGAACAAGGGAGCGAAAACGACGTTGGAGCGCAGCGAGAATACCCGACCGTCGATGGGCAACGAGCCACCGCTGATCGCCGACGGGCGCAGCGGCCCGCCCGACCGCCGGGAAATTTCCGCGCGGTGGCTCCTCGGTACCTTTCTTACCGGCGTGACGTCGACCGTCCTCATGGGCGTCGCCCTGTCCGCCGCCCTCGACGGGCGAGAGCAGCTCGCCACCCCACCCGAAACGGCGCTGCCCGCGGATATGGCAAGGGACTCGGGCGAAGCCGCCAAGACGACGAGACTGGTTCCCACGCTCGCACTGGCCAAGCCCAGCGAACGGCGCCGGATGGAAGTGTCGACGGTCATGAAGCAAGGCGACCGCGACGTCATCCGCACCCTGCCCTTCGTTCACGTCCGCATGGCCCTTGCCGCCGGCCACAGCACCAACAAGGACTACCCGGCCTTCGATCCGCTCTCCGTCTTCGCCGAGGACGGCGCGACCAGCGAAGCACCCACCGGCCTTATCTACGGCGCCAAGGTGGAAAGCGAAGTCAGCCTGCGCACCGTCCCCTTCCCCGTGCAAACCGCCGCATTCGACGAAAACAGCGATCTGACGGCCGAGGAGGTCGAGCAGGTCGTACGCAACACCGGTTCGATTCTCACCGAAGGCGACGTCCAGGTCGCCGCCTTGCACTATGTGGACCCGCAGCGCTTCGGTGGCGGCTCCCTCGCCACGGGCGCCTTCGGCGGTCTCGGCGGCGTCCGGATCGTCCAGGAGAATGTCTCGGTCGCGCAGCGCACGCCCCCCCAGGGTCATTCTACCGGCTTTGCAGAAGACATCATCTCCTTCACCGGGAACGAGACCATCACGGAGGCGTTCCGGAAGTCCGGTTATGAGGGCGAAGACGCCGAAGGCATCGCCCAGGCCATCGGCAAGCTCCTCAATGCAGAGACGCTCAAGGCCGGAACGCTTCTGCGCGTCGGCGTCGAGGTCAAGGAAGAAAACAGCCGGGTCGTGCGCACCAGTGTTTACGACGGCAGGCAGCATGTGCTGACCGTCGCCCTCGACGACCGCAATCAGTTCGTCCCTGCCGAAGAACCGGAATCGGGGGCCGAGTTCCTGGCCGCCCTCGACAACGAGCCACGGCCGCTGCCGGCGCGAACCGACCTGCCGCGCATCTATGACGGCATCTACAATGCCGCCTATTCCTACGGCCTGACCAAGGCGATGACACAGAAACTGATCCGCCTGCTGGCCGCCGACGTCGATTTCCAGTCCCGGCTTTCGCCCAGCGACCGTATAGAGGTCTTCTTTTCGCAGCCCAACGAGGACGGCAGCGCCTCGGACAATTCCGAGCTTCTCTACGTCTCCGCCACCTTCGGAGACAAGACACGGACCTTCTACCGCTTTCAGATGCCCGACGGGACCGTGGACTATTTCGACAGGGAGGGGCGCAGCTCGCGCCCCCTTCTCCTGCGCAACCCGGTTCCTAACGGCCGCTTCACCTCCGGCTTCGGCATGCGCCGGCACCCGATCCTCGGCTATTCGCGTATGCACACCGGCGTCGATTGGGCCGCCCCCCGCGGCACACCGATCATCGCCTCCGGGGACGGGACGGTCGAAAGCGCCGGCTGGGCAGCCGGCTACGGGCGCCAGACGATCGTCCGCCATGCCAACGGCTACCGCACCTCCTACAACCACCAAAGCGCCATCGCCAAGGGCGTGGTGGCCGGCGCCCATGTGCGCCAGGGCCAGGTGATCGGCTATGTCGGCTCGACGGGGCAGTCGACCGGCAACCACCTGCACTACGAGGTGATCGTCAACGACCGCAAGGTCGACCCGATGCGGGTCCGCCTGCCCGACAGCCACACGCTCGAGAGCGAGGCACTGACCGCCTTCAAGCGCGAGCGCGACCGGCTCGAAAATCTCCTGGAGGATTCCTTCAACGAGCCCGTGCCCGTCGCCGAGGCGGCACAATAGGCCGTGACGAAGTCGGGCGCCGCCTGGCCAGCTGGAACGCAAGCCTCTTACCGGGCCTCCGGAACATGGCGCGAAACACAGTTGCGAACAGGTCGAGCCGGGCGCAGGCCCGTCTCTGTCTGCCTACGCTGTCATGCAGTGGCGGGAGTCCGGTCTTTTCCGCGGCTCGCCTCTATTCGACGAACTCGACGGTAACGCCGGGCTTTACCCGACCTGCCAGTTCCTCGGCATCCCAGTTGGTCAGCCTCACGCACCCGTGTGAATAGGTCTTGCCGATCTTCGACGGGTCGGGCGTGCCGTGGATTCCGTAGCTGGGCTTGGATAAGGCGATCCAAACGGACCCGACCGGCCCGTTCGGTCCCGGCGGGATGGTCAGCACGCGGTCGTTGTCGCCCTGCTTGAAGTTTTTCTTCGGGTCATAGGTGTACTCGGGATTGAAGGCGACCCGCGCCACCTCGTGCGTGCCGGTCGGCGACGGTGTGTCAGCCGAACCGATGGTGGCGGGGTAGGCGGCGACCAGCCGGCCCGCTCCGTTGTAGGCGCGAAGCTGCTTGCTGCTCTTGTCGGCGACCAGGCGTGCCACCTCGTATTCAGCCGGCTCACCCGGATCGACAACGCGTATGATGGTGCCCGCCCGCTCGAAGTTGGCCTCCGGATTGAGGGCGATCAGGAATTTTTCGTCCATGTGGAAGCGTTCGGCCAGCATCTCGCTGACCCGGGTGTAGCCCAGGCGCTCGAGCTTCGCCTTCTCACTGTAGTCCGAGGGTACCGAAGCGATATACGGGCCGGCGGCATCCTCCGCCGTGATCGTATATTCCGTGAAGGCGGGGCCGCCCGTCCGCTCCAGTTCAGCCTCGATCCACTCCTTGTCGTATGTCCGCATCCGCTGCCAGGCGATCTCCTTGTAAGCGTCGATCGCCTTGTTGACGTTGTCACCCGTGCGTCCGTCGATCACACCGGGCGAGGCGCCCACCCGGTCGAGCAGAACCTGGAACTTCGCCACATCCTCGCTGGCGCCGTCGATGTCGGGAACGGTGATGGCGAGATCCGGCGGCAGCCGCGGGGGACGGGATGCCTCGCGGCTGCCGTCGGTCTGCGGGCCGTCGAGGGAATCGCGCCGCACACTGCGGTCCTCCGATGGCGGCGGCAACGCGCCCCTGGCGACGGGCGCCTGGTCGCGCCACCCATCGTCGCCGTCTTCCGGTCCACCGTAGGTCTCGTCGTAGCGGTCGTCCTCGTAGAGCGGAGGATTGGCCGGTTCGATCGATTCGTAATCGTCCCAGCCCCGGGTGATCGCAGCCTCGCGATCGCGGTGAAACCGCTCCACGTCCCGCGGGTCGGTGAAGTCGTAGCTACGCCAGCCGTTCCCGCGCTGCTCACGGGGAGGGGGAGGAGGCGGCGGCGGTGGTGCCGCCCCGGCTAGCGGCTCGCGGATCTCCACCACGCGGCCGGTGCGCGGATCGACCACGACCTCACGCCCGTACTGATCGATATAGACGTCAAAATCATAGGCCTGTGCCAACTGCACTGACCCACCTGCCTCTTCGTGAGGCACGTGCATGTCCCCCGACAAGGCAGCCGCGGCCGCGCCGGGTGCGGCCAAAGCCATGCACAGAAAAGCCGGAAGAAATCTCTTCAAGACAGGTGCTCCTGACGCATTTTCGCGAAAGCGACGTGATTCGGCTGCTTATCGTGTCGCGTAGAAAATGAACCGGGCATTAAAATGGCCAACAGCGCGAGCTTATGCCGACGCGCATGTATCAGCCCAGCTGTGTTTGAACCTTTTTCGGCAAGCCTGCAAAGACCCGGCGATAGCTCTCGGCTATATAGTCCCGCAGCGCATCGTCATCCATTGTTTCGGCCGAGTGACGCTGGATCCATTTCATGCCGCGCGAGGCGAGATACGGCGCCGGGCGCAGGCCCGGCTGCTCCTTCAGGATCTCGAAAGCAACGTCGGAGCATTTGAACGTGACGGCGAGCATCTCTCCATCACCCCATCCGCCGATGGCAAACACCTTTCCGCCCACCTTCCAGACGTGCGCGCCGCCCCATTGAACCACATGGGTGGCATGCGGAAGGGAGGCGCAGAAGCCGTTGTAGTCCTCGAGCTTCAATACGCCTCCCTCTTCTTCAGGCGGCCTGGCCGGCCGCTTCCTCGACATTCTGCCGCGCCCGGAAGATCAGGCGATCGGAACCGGCCGTCACCTTGACCGTGGACCCGTCGAGAATCTCGCCCATGAGGATCTTCTCGGCAAGCGGGTCCTGCAGCTCCTTCTGGATGACCCGCTTCAAGGGCCGCGCGCCATAGGCGGGATCATAGCCCTTTCCGGCAAGCCATTCCACGGCCTCCTCGTCCAGATCCAGCGTGATCTTGCGGTCCGCAAGCAGACGCTCGAGCCGCTCGAGCTGGATCGTGACGATCTGGTTCATGTCCTGGCGGCGCAGACGGTGGAACAGGATCACCTCGTCCACCCGGTTGAGGAATTCAGGCCGGAAGGAGGCCTGCACCACGCCCATCACCTCGTTGCGCACCTTGTCGACATCCTCGCCTTCCGCGAGATTGACGAGGTATTCGGCGCCGAGGTTCGACGTCATGATGATCAGCGTGTTGCGGAAGTCCACCTTACGGCCCTGCCCGTCGGTCAGCCGCCCGTCGTCGAGTACCTGCAGGAGCACGTTGAAGACGTCCGGATGCGCCTTTTCGATCTCGTCGAAGAGCACCACCTGATAGGGCCTGCGGCGGACGGCCTCGGTGAGCGCCCCGCCTTCCTCATAGCCGACATAACCGGGAGGCGCGCCGATCAGCCGGGCCACGGAATGCTTCTCCATGAACTCCGACATGTCGATCCTGACCATCGCCTGTTCGTCATCGAACAGGAAGTTGGCGAGGGCCTTTGTCAGCTCCGTCTTGCCCACGCCCGTGGGGCCCAGGAACATGAAGGAACCGATTGGCCGGTTCGGATCCTGAAGGCCGGCGCGCGCGCGCCTGACCGCCTTGGAGACGGCCTGCACCGCCTCGCCCTGGCCGACGACACGTTTGGCGAGCGCGTCTTCCATGCGCAGGAGCTTATCCCGCTCGCCTTCCAGCATCTTGTCGACGGGAATGCCCGTCCAGCGCGAGACGATGTGTGCCACGTGGTCCGGCGTCACGGTCTCTTCGACCATGCTGCGAGCGCCATCGCTGGTCGCCTCGGCTTCGGCGAGCCTCTTCTCCAGCTCCGGAATGCGTCCGTAGGCCAGTTCGCCGGCACGCTGGAACTCGCCCTTGCGCTGGGCGATCGCCAGCTCGTTGCGGGCCTCGTCGAGCTGGCGCTTGAGGTCGGCGGCAAGCCCCAGCTTGTCCTTCTCGGACGCCCAGGCACTCGTCAGCCGGGCGGACTCTTCCTCGAGTCCGGCCAGTTCCTTCTCCAGCTTCTCCAGCCGGTCCTTCGAGGCCGCGTCCTTCTCCACGCGCAGCGCCTCACGCTCGATCTTGAGCTGCATGATGCGCCTGTCGAGCTCGTCGAGCTCTTCCGGCTTGGAGTCGACCTGCATCCTGAGCCGCGAGGCCGCCTCGTCGACGAGGTCGATCGCCTTGTCGGGCAGGAAACGGTCGGTGATGTAACGGTTCGACAGATTGGCGGCCGCCACAAGCGCGGAGTCGGAGACACGCACCTTGTGGTGCTGCTCGTACTTCTCCTTGAGCCCGCGCAGAATGGAGACGGTGTCCTCCACCGTCGGCTCGTTGACGAAGACAGGTTGAAAGCGCCGGGCAAGCGCCGCGTCCTTTTCCACATGCTTGCGGTATTCGTCCAGCGTCGTGGCGCCCACGCAGTGCAGTTCGCCCCGCGCCAACGCCGGCTTCAAAAGGTTGGATGCGTCCATGGCGCCGTCGGCCTTGCCGGCCCCGACGAGCGTGTGCATCTCATCGATGAAGAGGATGATGCCGCCGGTGGCGGCCTGAATCTCGGATAGAACCGCCTTCAGCCGCTCCTCGAACTCGCCGCGATACTTCGCGCCGGCGATCAGCGCACCCATGTCGAGCGCCATCAGTTGCTTATCCTTGAGCGATTCGGGGACGTCGCCATTGACGATCCGAAGCGCCAGCCCCTCGGCGATCGCCGTCTTGCCGACGCCGGGTTCGCCGATCAGAACCGGGTTGTTTTTCGTGCGCCGCGACAGCACCTGGACGGTGCGGCGGATCTCCTCGTCGCGGCCGATGACGGGATCGAGCCGCCCTGCTCGCGCATCGTCCGTCAGGTCCCGCGCATACTTCTTGAGCGCGTCATAGCCCTCTTCCGCGCTCGCCGAATCGGCGGTGCGGCCCTTGCGTAAATCGTTGATGACCTGGTTGAGCGCCGTCGGCGTTACTCCGGCCTTGGCCAGGATATCGGCCGTCTTGGCGGATTTCTCCACGGCCAGCGCCGTCAGGAGCCGCTCGACGGTGACGAAGCTGTCGCCCGCCTTCTTCGCCACCTCCTCGGCGGTCGCGAACACCTTCGCCAGCGGCTGGGCAAGGTAAAGCTGACCGCTGCCGCCCTCCACCTTCGGCATTGCCTCCAGCGCGGCATCAACGGCGAGCTTCACATCCCTGGCATTCCCGCCGGCGCGCTCGATGAGCGAGGCGGCGAGCCCCTCGTCATCATCAACGAGCACCTTGAGGATGTGCTCTGGCGTGAACTGCTGATGATTTCGGGAAAGAGCGAGCGTCTGGGCGGACTGGATGAAGCCGCGCACCCGCTCGGAATATTTTTCAATGTTCATTCCGTGTCTCCATTTCCGTGCCGACCCGGCTCCGCGGCGTCAGACAGGCTAATGTGACGGACCCCCAACGACTTTGATCGAGGTCATCGCCGCTCTCTCGGCAGGCCCACTCGAGCGAGATATGGGGACATTTTTCCGGATGCACAAGATTATGGCACGAACGCAAAGCGGCGGGCAAATGCCCGCCGCGCAACGTCGTGAATTCGTCTCTGAAGAAAGCGCGCGCCCGAAGGTCAGCTCTGTGCAGGCGCCTCTTCCGTGCCGGCGGCGGCCTGCTCATCGGCCTTCTTGGCGCGGGGACGCCGGGTGCGCTTTGCCGGCTTCGGCTTGGCTTCCGAAGCTTCCTCGGTGTCGTCCGCGGCCTTGCTCGAGGCTTCAGCCTCTTTGCCAGCCTCAGCCTCGGAGGTCTCCTCATAGTCGCGCCCGTTGCCGTTGGCCTTGGCGCCATTGGCCCGGTTGCTGCGCTGGCGTTCGTTGAGAGCGACCTCTGCGGGTGTTCCGTCGATCACCGGCTGCGGGCCGGTCCCATCGTCCACCCGCGAGCGCTGCTCGGCGCCGTTCTGCGCGGGTGCCGTCTGCTCGTCGCGCGTGTTGCGCTCGTCAAAATCCTCGTCGCCTTCTTCGCGGCCATCGCGGGAATTCTGCTGCGGTTGCACCTGCGCCTGCGCGGCGGCGATGATCCGATTGTAGTGCTCTGCATGCTGGAGATAATTCTCGGCTATCACCCGGTCGCCGGAACTCTGTGCGTCACGCGCCAGCGTGGCATATTTGTCGGCAATCTGCTGAGCCGTGCCACGAATCTTCACATCCGGCCCGTTGCTTTCATAGCTGCGGTTGAGCGGATTGGGTCCCTTGCGATTGCCATTGCCGCGTCCGCGCATACGCCTGTTCTGCTGTTGTGGCCTCATTCCATTCTCTTTGTTCGAGACGTCGATTGCATGTGTATTGCAGAGAAAACGAGCGCCTAGGCCGTCTGTCTCACAATTTTCCCCTGGCGAGATGGCGCCTCTGAACAGGCGCGAATGCCATAATGGTCCGATTGGTGTCTACTTGCCCAATGATCCCCGCACGAAGCGCATGCGTCAAAAACGCAAAAAGGCAGACTGTCCGCGGGAACCGAATCGAAAACGGCGCTGCCTGCTTCGTCTCATCCGGCAGGCGGAACCTAGCGGCATTCCGGCATCTTGCCAAGTGTTTTTTCCATCCCTCGGATTGGGCGCGCTGCGCTTACCAGAAGCGCCCTGTCATGCCCGCCCAGATCGCGGGCCATTCGGGCCGTGTGAAGACCCCTCGCTGCGAATATATCCCGCACCGGGCGGGTCTGGTCATATCCCGTTTCCACTACGATTGCTCCTTCGGGAGCAAGGTGGCGCCCTGCGCCCTCGGCGATCCGTCTGTAGAAATCAAGTCCGTCGGGGCCGCCGTCGAGCGCGATGCGCGGATCGTGTTCACGCACCTCGCGTGAAAGCGTCTCCAGGACGGCCGTCGGTATATAGGGTGGGTTGGAAACGATCAGGTCGAAACATCCCTCGACTTCCGCGAACACATCGGACTTCAGCGTACTGAATCGCCACCCTAGGTGATTTATATCGGCATTGGCACGCGCCGTTGCAAGGGCATCCTCGGAAATATCGACGCCCAGCGCCTCGGCTTCGGCCACCCGGCTCATAAGGGCGAGTGCGATTGCCCCGGTGCCGGTGCCCAGATCGAGGATCCGGCAGCGCCCCCGTTTCGCGGCGATGCGCCGGGCCTCCGGCAGCGCCAGTTCCACCAGCGTCTCGGTGTCCGGCCGCGGCTCCAGCGTTTGGGGCGAAAGCGAGAGCTTCAAGCCGTAGAACATGCGGTGCCCGAGGATGCGATGGACGGGGATGCCCGCCTCCCGCCGTGCCACCGCTTCAAGCGTCGCTTCGGCTGCGGCACCCGCCACCGCCTGTTCCGGCCGGGCGATCATATCCGTCCAGCTTGCCCCGGTATGATGTTCGACGAGCAGACGGGCCTCCAGCGCGGGATCTTCGACACCGGCAGCAGCGAGCCGTAGCCTGCTAATCTTCAGAAGTGCCCCCAGCGTGGCCGGGCGATCGTCATCCATCGGACCCGGCTTCGGCGAGCAGCTTGGACTGGTGGTCGGCGATCAGCGCATCGATCACCTCGTCCAGTTCGCCCTCCATCACGCGATCGAGCTTGTAGAGCGTCAGGTTGATGCGATGATCGGTCACGCGTCCCTGGGGAAAGTTGTAGGTGCGGATGCGCTCGGAGCGGTCACCGGTGCCCACTAGCAGGCGCCGCGCCTCCGTACGCTCGTCGGTCGCCTTCACCCGCTGGGCGTCGAACAGGCGTGCCCGCAGGATCTGCATGGCGCGTGCCCGGTTCTGATGCTGCGACTTCTCCGCCTGCACCACGACGAGGCCGGTCGGGATGTGTGTGAGGCGCACCGCCGAATCGGTGGTGTTCACATGCTGACCGCCCGCGCCCGAGGCCCGCATCGTGTCGACGCGGATGTCCTCCGGCCGGATCTCCACGTCGATTTCTTCCGCCTCCGGCAGCACCGCCACCGTCGCCGCCGATGTGTGAATCCGGCCCTGCGCCTCGGTCGCGGGTACGCGCTGGACCCGGTGCACGCCCGATTCGAACTTGAGCCGCGAGAAGACGCCGCGGCCCGATACCGTGGCGATGATCTCCTTGTAGCCGCCGGCCTCGCCTTCGCTCGCCGACACGACCTCGACGCGCCAGCCCTCCTCGCCGGCATAGCGTTCATACATGCGGAACAGATCGCCGGCAAAAAGCGCCGCTTCGTCGCCGCCCGTCCCGGCGCGGATTTCCAGGATCGCGTTCTTCTCGTCCGCTTCGTCCTTCGGCAGCAGAAGCACCTGCAGCTTCTGGCGCAGGTCCTCCACGCGCTCGGACACGTCCTCGTGATCGGCCACGGCCAGTTCGCGCATGTCGCGTTCGGTGGACGTGTCGGCGATCATCGCCTCGAGATCGTAAAGCTCCGCTTCCGCCTTCTTGAGCGCGCGGATGGCATCGGCGACCTCCTGCAACTCGGCATACTCGGACGCCAGTTTTACATAGACCTCCGGCGCGGGGCCGGCCGCCATCTGCGCTTCGAGCAGTTCGAATCGCTTCAACACCTGGTCCATCCGGTCGCGCGGCAGTTCGGTCATTCTGTCTCTTGGCTCAAAGGGAAAGGCCGTGTTCCTTGGCGAACGCGGTCAGTTCGGCGCGGATATCGGTCTTCGCGCCGTGATTGGCAAGGGCTGTGTCCATTCGCTCCGTCAGTTCCCCAAGCGGCAGCTCGCAGACCAAGGCCTTGACCGGTCCGATGGAGGCCGCTGCCATGGAGATGGAGCGGTAGCCGATTCCCAGAAGCGCCATGGCGGAGATCGGCCGCCCGGCGAGCTCGCCGCACAGGGTCACGGGCTTGTTCGCCGCCTGGCCGGCCTGGACGATCTGGCGCAGGAGCCGCAGGAACGGCACGCTCAGCGGATCGAACCGGTCGGAAAGGCGGGTATTGCCCCGATCCGTTGCAGTGACGAACTGGAACAGGTCGTTGGAGCCGACCGAGACGAAGTCCACCGCCTGCATCAGTTCGTCGAGTTGCCAAAGCAGCGACGGCACCTCGATCATAGTGCCGAGCTTCAGCCGGGTGGGCAGATGGTGCGCGAAGCGGGAGAGATGCCGCACCTCGCGGTCGATAATCTCGCGCGCGCGGTGCACCTCGTCGATTTCCGTCACCATGGGCAGCATCAGCCGCAACTCGCGCCCGCCGGCCGCCTTGAGCAGCGCGCGGATCTGCGTGCGCAGGAGGCCGGGCCGGTCGAGCGTCAGACGGATGGCGCGCCAGCCGAGCGCCGGATTCTCCTCGTGCTGCGCGCCCTTGAAATAGGGCAGCACCTTGTCGCCGCCGATGTCCACCGTGCGGAAAGTGACGGGCTTGCCGGACGCCGCGTCCAGCACCTCCCGATAGAGCCGCTCCTGCGCTTCCGCACGCGGGAAGGTGAGCGCCACCATGAACTGCAGCTCTGTGCGGAACAGGCCGATGCCGGCCGCGCCCGACTGGGCGAGCTGCGGCAGGTCGACGGCGAGCCCGGCATTCATCATGAGGTCGACGGGAATGCCGTCCTTGGTCACCGAGGGCTTTTCGCGCAGCGCCCGGTAGTGCTGTTGCCGGCGCGCGCGAAAACGCACCTTCTCCGCATAGGCCGCCTCGATATCGGGCTGCGGCCGCAAATGCACCTGACCGTCCTCCCCGTCGACGACGATCGCGTCGCCGTTCTCCGACATGGAGACCGCACCCTTCACCTCGCCGACGGTGGGCAGCCCGATCGCCCGCGCCACGATGACGATATGGCTGGTCGGCGCGCCGTCCTCCAGTACGAGGCCGCGAAGGCGCTCGCGCGGGTAGTCCAAAAGCTCCGCCGCACCCATGGAGCGCGCGACGATGACGGCATCCTTCGGCACGGCTTCCGACAGCGCATCCGGGCCGCCGCCCATGAGCTGGCGCAAAAGCCGATTGGCGAGATCGTCGAAATCGCTCATGCGCTCGCGCAAATAGGGATCGGTCATGTGCATCATGCGCGCGCGCATGTCGCTCTGGACCTTCTCGACCGCCGCTTCCGCCGTCAGCCCGTTGCGCACCGCCTCTTCCAGGCGCCGCACCCAGCCGCGGTCGTTGGCGAACATGCGATAGGCCTCCAGCACCGCCCGATGCTCACCCTCGAAGGCCACGTCGCGCCTGGACAGCATGTCGTCGATGGAAAGACGCAGCGAGGAGAGCGCCGCCTCCAGCCGCTCCGTCTCCTGATCGCTGTCCTCGTTGAAGAGGTTGGTGACCACGATGCGCGGCTCGTGCAACACCACGTGGCCAAGGCCGATCCCCTCGTTGAAAGCAAGCCCCTTGAGGGAGACAGAGCGGCGCAGGTCCAGTTCGATTCCCGGCCGGGTGAGGCGGGCGAGATCGCCCATGGCGATCATCTCGGCGATCACCATCGCGACCGTTTCCAGCGCCTCGACCTCGTCCTCGCGATAATGGCGCTTGGTACGGTTCTGCACGACCAGCACGCCGAGCGTGCGGCCCGCCCTCAACACCGGCACGCCGAGGAAGGAGTGATAGATTTCCTCGCCCGTTTCCGGCAGGTATGTGAAGGCCGGATGCTCCTGTGCCTCCGACAGGCTCAGCGGCCGTGCGCTGGCGGCGATGGTGCCGACGAGGCCCTGGCCGAGCCTGAGCTGCGCCAGGTGCACGGCATTGGGATTGAGCCCCTCGGTTGCATAGAGCTCGAGCACGGAGTCGGACCGCAGGATATAAAGCGAGCAGACCTCGGCCACCATGTTCTGGGCGATTTCGCGCACGATGCGGTCGAGCCGCTCCTGCGGCTCCAGTGCCTCCGCGAGCATCTCGCGGAGACGCCTCAGCAATACGCGCGGGCCGGCGGAAATCTCTCGCATCTCACCTAGCTCCAAAGCCTCTCCCCGGCCCTGCCGGTTTGGCAGCACCGGGGCACGGATCAAGACAAATGTCTCTATTGCTTATCGAGACCATAGACGGAATGCAAAGTCCGCACTGCCAATTCCGCATAGGCGCCGTCGATCAGAATCGAGATCTTGATCTCCGAGGTCGTGATGGCGCGGATATTGATTCCCTTTTCCGCCAGGGCTTTGAACGCCGTCGCCGCCACGCCGGCATGGCTGCGCATGCCAATGCCGATGACGGAAACTTTTACCAGGCCGGCCTCGGACTGGATGGCGTCGAAACCGACGTCGTTGCGCGCCTTCTCGAGCATGGCAACCGCCTTCTCGAGATCGCCCGTTGGCACGGTAAAGGTCATGTCCGTCTTCGAGCCGTCCTCGGAGACATTCTGGACGATCATATCAACATTGATGTTGGCCTCGGCCAGCGGCCCGAAGATGCCGGCAGAGACCCCCGGCCGGTCGGCCACGCGGCGCAGCGAGATCTGCGCCTCGTCCTTGGCGTAGGCGATACCGGTGACGACTTGCTGTTCCACGATTTCTTCCTCGTCGCAAATGAGCGTTCCGGGCGGGTTGTCGAAGTCGCCCATGCCCGGCGCGTCCGGATCCTCGAATGACGATCTTACGAAGGTCCTGACCTTGTGCACCATGGCCAATTCCACCGAGCGCACCTGCAGCACCCTGGCCCCCTGGGAGGCCATCTCCAGCATTTCCTCGAAAGAGATCTTGGAAAGCCGCCGCGCCTTCGGCTCGACCCGCGGATCGGTCGTGTAGACACCGTCGACGTCGGTATAGATGTCGCAGCGGTCCGCCTTCACCGCCGCCGCCACCGCCACCGCGCTCGTATCCGAGCCGCCGCGGCCCAGCGTGGCGATGCGGTTGTCCGGCGCCAATCCTTGGAAACCGGTGACCACCGCCACCTGGCCCATTTCCATCCGGCGCACCATCTCGCTGCCGTCGATGTCCAGGATGCGCGCCGCCCCGTGCGCGTTGTCGGTGCGGATGGGGATCTGCCAGCCCTGCCAGGAGCGCGCGTCCACCCCGATCGATTGCAGTGCGATGGCAAGCAGACCGCTCGTCACCTGCTCGCCGGAAGCAATGATCGCATCATATTCGCGCGCATCGAAGAACGGCGAGTTTGCATCGCACGCCCTCGGCATCTCCCGGGCCCAGCCGACCAGCTCGTTGGTCTTGCCGGCCATGGCGGAGACGACGACCGCCACCTCGTGTCCGGCATCCGCCTCACGTTTGACGTGGCGCGCCACGTTATGGATGCGGGCGATATCGGCGACGGACGTCCCGCCGAATTTCATCACGATGCGCGCCATGGTCTTCGGAAATGCCTTCGTCGTAACGGATAACCGGCGGGCTCCGCCGCACCGGGCTCGTGGAACTCGGGCCGTTTGAACGGCGCGTTTTCAATAGCCAATGGCGGGCGCTTCCGCAAGCGAGCGCGTCTGTCGCAAAAAATGGGATGACGCCGCGCCACGGATCGGACAGGCTTGACAACGGCCCCGGCTGACCCGACTTGATTGCTTCGCAAGAGGAGGCCAGCATGCCTGAAGCCCGACGAACGACCATCGATGCCGGCGAGGTCGAGCGCTTTTCCGCGCTCGCCGCGGAATGGTGGAACCCGAACGGCAAGTTCCGCCCGCTGCATAAGTTCAATCCCGTGCGGCTCGCCTATATCCGCGACCACGTCGCCGCGCATTTCGGCCGCGACCCCAGGGCCGCTCAGCCCTTCGCCAACCTGCGGTTCCTCGATATCGGCTGCGGCGGCGGGCTTTTGTGCGAACCGATGGCGCGGCTCGGTGCCGAGGTCGTCGGCGCCGACGCCTCCGAAACCAATATTGAGGTCGCCCGGCTGCATGCGGCCGACAGCGGCGTGAAGGTGGACTACCGCGCCGAGCCCGCCGAATCACTGGCCGACAAGGGTGAGAAGTTCGACGTCATCCTCAACATGGAGGTGGTCGAGCATGTGGCCGATCTCGACCTCTTCATCGGCAAGTGCGCCGAGATGCTCAATCCCGGCGGCATCATGTTCGTGGCCACCATCAACCGCACGCTGAAGGCACTGGGGCTTGCCATCATCGGCGCGGAATACCTTCTGCGCTGGCTGCCGCGCGGCACCCACCAATACGGGAAGCTGGTGCGCCCGGAAGAGCTGGAACGCGCCCTGACCGGAGCGGGCCTTGTCATGCGCGACCGCACCGGCGTCATTTACAATCCGCTCTCCGACCGCTGGCAGCGCTCCCGTGACATGGACGTCAACTACATGGTTCTCGCCGAAAAGAACGCATCCGCATCGTCCGATTGATCGTGAAGCCCGCGCGGGCGCGAAGAGCATTAACCTGACATGACCATGTGCTTCAGAACCGGTTCAACCGGGGCGGGCAATACACCTCCTGTCAACAAGGAGGAATAGTCATGACGATCTACACCGCAAAACCGGCACCCCTGTCCCTGGCCTTCGGCGCGGGGCTGCTCGCCCTGGCCTGCATGACCGGCACCGCACAGGCGGAAGACAAATGTGAGGGGCAAAAATGGCCGTACTATTCGGACGAGTGCTTGAAGCAGATCGTTTCCGAAATCTGTAAGGCGGGAGGCGGCGGCTCCACCTGTGATGAGTCGGCAGCCCGCGGCCTGGTCATTTCCGGCAAGGTACGAGCCCCGTCCGAACCAGCCGTTCGACTGGAACAGCCGCGCCGCCTACGTCAGTAGCGCAGAAGAGATCCGGTGCCGCGTGAATGCGTGGCGCCGCGTCTTCGTGTTAGAGCAATTCCAGGAAAAGTGGAAGCCGGTTTTCCGTCGGAGTTGCGCAGAATCAAATAATTAGATCAGTTCACCGTTTCCGTGAGACGGTGAACTGATCTAATTGCGATCTTCGGGAAAAGCGGGCAGCGGCATGAATTCAACGCCGTCCTCGGCAAGCTCCTTGGCCTCCTCGGGCGTCGCCTCACCATAGATGCCGCGAGGATCCGTCTCGCCGAAGTGGATCTTGCGTGCCTCCTCGGCGAACTTGTCGCCGACATAGTCGGCCTTCTCGCGGATCTTCTCCGACAGCGCCTTGAGTTGCGCAAGCGCTTTCTTCTGTTCCTCGCTCATACCGAGCGCTACCGGTTTCTTGTCCCTGCCGGTGGCCACGGCCGGCGTCATCAGCGCCTTTTCGATCGCGTTCGAACCGCAATGGGGGCAGGAGATAAGCTGCCGGCCCTTCTGCGCCTCGAAGTCCTC
This sequence comes from Nitratireductor sp. GCM10026969, assembly GCF_042660605.1. Taxonomy (NCBI): domain Bacteria; kingdom Pseudomonadati; phylum Pseudomonadota; class Alphaproteobacteria; order Hyphomicrobiales; family Phyllobacteriaceae; genus Nitratireductor; species Nitratireductor sp. GCM10026969. The sequence continues at coordinate 20,885 of NZ_JBHSUM010000034.1, read as the reverse complement.
CCCATTACGGAACCACGCCTCGAAGCCGTGTTCATTGTCGCAAACAAGGCCGAAACGGATCATGACGCGCGCCGCCCATACACTGCCTCGGCGACCGCGAATTCCCGCGCATTTTGAAGATTGGGAACCTTCGCCCGCGCCGCACCCGCCGCGGCTGTATCGATATCCGCCACGATCACCGCCGGATCGTCGTGCTCGGCTTCGGCCACGATGCGGCCCCACGGGTCGACAACCAGAGAGTGCCCGTAGGTCTCCCGCCCGTCCGCGTGCCGTCCGCCCTGGGCGGCGGCGATCAGCCAGGCACCGTTCTCGATGGCGCGCGCACGGGTCAGCACATGCCAGTGCGCCGCGCCCGTCTGCCGCGTGAAGGCCGCCGGCACCGTCAAAACCTCGGCGCCCGCCAGTGCCTGAGCGCGGAAGAGTTGCGGGAACCGCAAGTCGTAGCACACCGACAGGCCGAGGCGCATATCCGGGAGCGTGGCCACGATCGACTCGCTGCCCGGCGCATAGGTCGCCGATTCACGCCAGCTCTCGCCGTTGTCGAGATCGACGTCGAACATGTGGATCTTGTCGTAGGTGGCGATCCGCGCCCCGTCCGGTCCGAAGAGAAAGGCGCGGTTGGCGACCTTGTCGTCGCCAAGCCGGATGGCCGTGGACCCCACGTGCAGGAAAAGCGAAAGCTCACGCGCCAGCGCCGCGGCCATGCCGACCAGCGGATCCTCCTCCGCCGGCCTGACCCGCTCGAAGAGCGCCTCGCGGCTGCGCACGAGAATCCCGGTCATTTCCGGGCTCTGCACATAAGCAGCCCCCATCCCGGCGGCTTCCCGCACCAGCGCCTCGAAATCGGCGACGTTGCGTTGAATGTCCGTTCCCGAACGCATCTGCAGCGCGGCAACGCGTATCGTGCTCATGCCCCGGTCTCCTTGATCATCGTGTCGAGACGCCCGTCGCGTTCGAGCGCGTGCAGTTCGTCCGCCCCGCCGATATGGCGCTCGCCGATGAATATCTGCGGGAAGGTCGTGCGCCCGCGGGAACGGTCGATCATCTCCTGGCGCAGTTCCGGGGAGAAGCTGGCGTCGTGCTCCTCGTAGGCGACGCCCTTGCGATCCAGAAGCCGCTTCGCGGCCGCGCAAAAGCCGCAGCCCATGCGGGTATAGATGGTCACATTCGCCATTATATGATCCGTCGCTCCTTCGCCGCCTATATAGTTCCGGGCTCGGCGGACGCAAAGTCCCCCGGCAGGACCCGGGCGAAGGTCAGGACATCCACCTGGCGCGCGCCCGCCCGCCTGAGCGCGCGAGCCGCCGCCGCCACCGTGGCGCCGGTCGTGTAAACGTCGTCGATCAGAACGATCCGCCGCGCCTTGAGCGCAAGCTTGCCCTCGACCGGCACGGTGAAGGCGCCGCGCACATTCGCTTCCCGCTCGCGCACGCCGAGCCCCACCTGCTGACGCGTCACCCGGCGGCGGATGAGCGCATCCGGCCGGTAATCGAGCCCGGCAAGCCGTGCGAAAGCCCGGGAAAGCTCCGCCGACTGGTTGAAGCGACGGGAAAAGAAGCGCCATCGGTGCAGCGGCACCGGCACCACGACCGCCCCGTCCGCCACCAGTTCCCGGCCCGCCCGCAGCATCCAGCGCGCCATCCATGGTGCCAGATCCGTGCGATCCGAGAACTTCAGCCCCTGCACCATCCGCCGCGCCACCCCGTCATAGGCGACGGCCGCACGCGCCCTTGCGAAAGGTGGCGGATTGGCGATCGCCTCGGCCGAGAGGAACCCCTCGCCCATGTCATAGCTGAAAGGCGTTCCCATGACCGGGCACCAGGGCGGCTCGAGGAAGCGCAGGTCCGGCCAGCACTCCGGGCAAAGCGTGCCGGGCGCGGTGACGAGGTTGCGGCAGCCGAGGCAGACAGGCGGGAAAAGCACCCGCGCAGGCCACTGCCGCGCCCGTTCGCCCACCTGCCTGATAAACCCCATGCTTGTCTGCCGGAAAATGCCACCCACCTTTGCACTATAGCAGTTTTGTGCCATTGCGCACGGTCGAACGGAAAGCGACGAATGGACCTGATCTTCGACCCCGAACTCCTGCGCGCGCGGAAGCGACGCGCTCTCGCTGCGCGCGAGGAAGGCGCCGGTTTCCTCATGCGCCGCGCCGCGGAAGACCTCATGGACCGCCTTGCGACGGTGGAGCGGCGCTTCCCGCGCGCGGCCGCCGTCTTCTGCCTCACCGCAGACGCCGCCGATGCCATCATCGAAAGCGGCAAGGCGGACGAGGTCGTGCGCGTGGAAGCCGACGAACGCCTTCTGGACGGCGGCTATGAGGGCCGGCTCGCCGCGCACGAAACCGTGCCGTTGCCGGCGGAGAGCCTCGACCTGGCCGTCTCCCTGTTGACGCTGCACGAGACCAACGACACGCCCGGCCTGCTCCTGCAGATCCGGCAGGCCCTGAAGCCCGACGGCCTGTTTCTCGCCGCCCTGGCCGGCGCCGGCACGCTCCAGGAATTGCGCGAGAGCCTGCTTCAGGCGGAAACCGAGATCAGCGGCGGCGCCGCACCGCGCGTCAGCCCCTTCGCCGACGTACGCGATACCGGTGCGCTCCTGCAGCGGGCGGGCTTCGCCCTGCCCGTCACCGATCTCGACACGTTGACGGTTCGCTATTCCACCATGTTCGACCTGATGCGCGACCTGCGCGCCATGGGTGCCACCAGCGCGCTCGCCGAGCGCAGCCGCCGGCCGGCGACGCGCGGCCTGTTCCTGCGCGCTGCGGAGATCTACCAGGAGCGGTTCGCCGATCCCGACGGGCGCATCCGCGCAACCTTCAACATCGTCTGGATGTCCGGCTGGGCACCGGACGCTTCCCAGCAGAAACCGCTGAAGCCGGGCAGCGCCAAGGTCTCCCTGAAAAGCGCCCTGTCCGGCGGAAAGGACGAGGGTTAAGGAAAAGGCTATCGCACCGCAGTGGCGAGGCTCTGCCCCGGGCCGCCATAGGCTTCCCCCACGAGCCGCCCGAGCTCCGTGGCGCTGGCGATGATCGCAAGCGCCAGGATACCGGCGATCAGCGCGCATTCGACCGCGGTGGCGCCCTTGTTGCTTCTCACGAACTCTTTCAACATCGCAGCCTCGCGCCGATCGCCATGCAAGCTGACAGCAAGCCGTTAAGAAAGTTTGACGATGACGGTCAGCAGTCGCCGCGCCTGCTGCCGTCGGCGCTGATGATGCAGACCGAGTCCGGCGAAGCCTGCAGCACGCTGCGGCGCACCGTATAGGCGCTGCGCCCCCGCCCGACCGAACCGGTCTTGACGTTATCGAGCCGCGTATCGAAAGCCGCCGTGTTGTGCGTCTTACGCTCCAGGAGCGGAGTGAGCAGAAGCGCGAGCGCGAGCGCCACGGAGCCGAACAACAGCGTAACCCTCAGCGCACCGGCACCTGCGCTGCTGACGCGCGCCCAACCTCTGCGGCCACTGGATTCGTCGTTTTGCGAGTGCATCGCCCCTCCAGCCATGCTGGTTGCTGTCCTGCGGCCGGCCGCCGCAGGCTAAAATTCGCACTTTCGGCTAAAGGAACGATTAACGTCGTGCGCTGCTAGAGCAGGTCGATCAGGAAGGGGATGAGCGGCGCATCGGCCGGCGGCATGGGGTATTCACGCAATCGCTGCGGGCGCACCCATTTGATCGCCTGCCCTTCGCGCGGCCCCGGTATTCCCCAGAAGCGCCGACATACATAGAGCGGCATGAGGAGATGGAAATCCTCATAGGTATGGCTCGCGAAGGTGAGCGGTGCCAGGCATGCCTTCTTGGTCTCGACGCCGAGTTCTTCGTGAAGCTCCCGCACGACCGTGTCTTCCGGCGCCTCGCCGGCTTCCACCTTGCCGCCGGGAAACTCCCACAGCCCGGCCATGGGCTTGTCCTTTGGCCGCTGCGCGATCAGCACGCGACCGTCGGGATCGATCAGGGCACATGCAGCGACGAGCAGGACCGGTTTCACGGGAATGTCCATGGGCTCAGCCCTCGCGCGGCGGCTGGCGGTAGTGGTAGCGGTAGAGTTCGGTGAATCCGAGCGACCGATAAAGTCCGAGTGCGGCCTCGTTGTCCGCCTCCACTTGCAGCCACGCCTCCTTCGCACCGTGCGAATGGGCCCATTTGAGCGCCGAGGTGATGGTGCGCCGTCCGAACCCTCTGCCGCGCTGGGCGGCCGACGTGGCGATCTCGAACAGCCCCGCCAGGCGGCCGTCATGGACGCAGATGGCGGTCGCCACCGGCCTGTCCTGGTCTTCAAGGACGAAGAGGCCGGCATCCGCCTTGATCGCGCTGACCACCTCGGTGAAGCCGGGCCGCAGCTCCGCCTCATAGCCATGCACCTGGAAGGCGGCAGAGACGAAGCGGTTCAGGTCCTTGAGCGGGATCTGGTGCATCGCTTGCCCGACGGCCCGCTCGGTGAGCGGCATGCGCATGACCAGCGAAGGCCGCAGCGTCGTCCAGCCTAGTTCGTCCAGATGGGCGGAGATGGCGGGCGCGGCGAGCGGCGAAATGCGGAAGGTGAGCGGCCGCCCGTAAGCCTCGAAGCGGCGCGCCAGGCGTTCGATGCGTTCGTCGAGATTGCGGTCGTCCCCGGGATCGAGCGGATTGACCGAATTCAGCCGGCCCGCCGGGTGGCTGGCCGTCAGCCGCACCGCCCAGGCTCCGTCATAATGGACGGAGGTGGCCGGCCAGGCACGGAACCCCGCCGCCTCGAAGCGGCGGATGTCAGCCAGTTTCTCGCTCGCCTTGCGCCCCACCTCGACCATCAACTCCTGTAATCGCCATTGATGGCGACATACTCCTTGGTGAGATCGCAAGTCCAGACCGTGGCCTTGCCGCGGCCGATGCCGAGATCGACGCGGATCGTGATTTCGTCCTGCTTCATATAGGCCGAGGCCTGTTCTTCCGAGTAGTCCGGATCCCGCTCACCCTCGTGGGCCACGCGGATGTCGCCGAACCAGATGGCGAGCAGGTCGCGCTCTGCCGGCTCGCCGGCCTTGCCGACGGCCATCACGACGCGGCCCCAATTGGCATCCTCGCCGGCGATCGCAGTCTTGACCAGTGGGGAATTGGCGATGGAGAGCGCGATGCGCTTGGCCGAACGCGCGGACCTCGCGCCCGTGACCGTCACCTCCACCTGTTTGCGTGCGCCCTCCCCGTCACGCACCACCTGCAGCGCAAGCTGCTTGAGCAGCCGCCCTAGCGCGCGGCGGAAGGGCACGAGCCGGGGATCCCGGACATCCGTGATCCGGGGCGCGCCGTGCGCGGCGGCCTGCCCGGTGGCAAACAGCATGAGCGTGTCGCTCGTCGACGTATCGCTGTCCACCGTGACCGCGTTGAAGGTCTTCGCCGTCGCCTTGGAAAGAAGCTCTTGCAGGACGGGCGCGGCAATCGGCGCGTCGGTCGCCGCGAAGGAAAGCATGGTCGCCATGTCGGGTGCGATCATGCCGGCGCCCTTGGCGATGCCGTTGATGGTGACCTCGGCTTCGCCCAGCCGCGCCGTCGCCGTGAGCATCTTGGGATAGGTGTCGGTGGTCATGATCGCCCGTGCCGCCTCGTCCCAGCCCTGTGGCCGGGCTTCCGAGACCAGGTTCCCAAGCAGATGAGCGAAGCGGTCCGCCGCGAGCGGCTCGCCGATGACGCCCGTCGACGCAAGGAACACCTCGCCCTCGCCGGCACCCGCCGCCCGTGCGGCGGCCCCGCCCGTCAATGCCGTCGCCTCACGCCCTTTGCGGCCGGTAAAGGCGTTGGCGTTGCCCGAATTGACGACGAGAATGCGCGCCCGCCCGCCGGAAAGATTGCGCCGGCAATATTCCACCGGCGCGGAAGGGCATTTGGAGCGGGTGAAGACGCCCGCCACCTCGGTGCCCTCCTCGAACACCATCACCATCAGGTCCTTGCGGCCCTCGTACTTGATGCCGGCTTCGGCGGTGGCGATGCGCACCCCTTCTATGATGGGCATTTGCGGGTAACGTTTCGGCGCGAGCGGCGAGACGGCTGCTGGCATGGCATGTCCGGGAACAGAAGCGTTGTCTAACGCCCCTCTGCCCCATCGCAGCAGCCGACGCAAGCCGAAACCGTCCTTCACTGGCGTAGCGGCGGATTGAGAAAACCGCGGAATGTCCGCTGCACGAAGGGAATAAGCCCCCAGATCATGGCGAACACGATGATGGGGACAATCACGAGCGTGCGCTGCCAAAGCAGCCATCCTTCCGTGAGCGGAAAGACGAGATAGAGGATGCCTGTGACCAGCGGGTAGACACCCGCAAATACGAGCGCGGCAAAGCGGGTCCGCGAAAAGCGCGTGGCCGTGGCGGCGGAGCGGGGACTGCGATCAGTCATGATTTGCCTCCAATAGAAACGGAACGTATCGTTATATAAAACGCATCGTTTCGTTTCGTCAAGGGATCATGCTACGGTTGCCGCAGGAAATTTGGAGGAGCCGATGGACGAGGAAGACGACAAGCCGGCTCGCCGCTCGATCGGCGCCCGCCGCAATCCGGAAACGGAAGAGGCGATCCTGGAGGCCGCAGAGGAGGTCCTGCAGGAAGCGGGCTATACCGGCTTCTCCATCGAAGCGGTGGCCCGGCGCGCCCGGGCGGGCAAGCCCACCATCTATCGCTGGTGGCGCGGCAAGGCCGACCTGCTGCTCGACGTCTACCGGCGGCAGAAGGGAGATTTCCCGTTCCCGGACACCGGAGATCTTGAAAAGGACCTGGCGCGCTTTGCCGGCATGATCCTTCATTACTGGCGCGCAAACCCGTCGGGGCAGATCTTTCGTTCGATCCTAGCCGAAGCGCAGCACGACGAGGTCGCTGCCGAGGGTGTGAAGGCGTATGCGCTCGACCGCCGCACCTATATGGCCGGAATGGTGAAGCGGGCGCAGGACCGGGGCGATGTGGCTCCCGACATCGATCCGGAGTTGGTCGCCGAACTCGTCCAGTCCTTCGTCTGGACGCGGCTCTTCACCGATCGCGGAGAGGCAAGCGAGGAGGAGTTGGGCGACGTCATGCGCATCATTGTACGCGGCGCGGCCCACGAGCGGGTGGATACGGAACGATAGCGCAGTTCAAGATCTGGACCGACTTTCGTTCCCGGTCATGAAAACAATTCGGACTCTATCGCCGTCCAGAAAAGCCGCGGAAGCATGCACTCCCACGGCTTGAAAAGCGAAGGGGCGAAACCGCCTACGGCTGGCTCTCGCCATCCGGGGCCGGGCTTTCGGCCTCCGCCTCGGCGGCGCCCATCTGCTGTTGGAAGAGCTGATCCACGGAGGACTTCAGTTCCTCGTTCGGGATCTCCACTTCGGCCGCCTCGCGCAGCGCGCCCAGCTGCTCGACATATTTGTCGCGCACGAGAAGCGAGCGGATCTGGTTCTGCACCTGCTCGAACGCCGGCGGCTCCTGCATGCGCTTGTCCTCGACCTTGATCACGTGCCAGCCGAACTGCGTCTCGACCGGCTCCTGCGTGTAGCTGCCGGGCTCCAGGGCGAAGGCGGCCTCTTCGAAGGCCGGCACCATGCGTCCCTGGGTGAAATAACCGAGATCGCCACCCTGCGCGGCCGAGCCGTCCTGCGAATGCTCCTCGGCGATTTCGGCGAAATCGCCCCCTTCTTGGAGCTGCTGGATGATATTCTTCGCTTCTTCCTCGGTCTCGACAAGGATGTGGCGGGCGCGGACTTCTTCCTCCTGCGGCAGGTTGGCGACCTCCGCCTCATAGCGGGCGCGCATCTCCTCCTCGGTGATGCTCTGAACCACGTTCTGGTCGACGAAGGCGCTATGGAGCGCGCGGTTGCGCAGGAATTCCATCCGATGCTGGAAGTCCTCGCTTTCGTCGATCTGCTTCTCCTCGGCCTCCGAGGCGAACAGCCGCACATCGATGATCGCCGAAAGGGCGGCCGCGCGGCGCTGCTCCTCGGGCATCTGTCCGGCCTGGGGGACGAGTTCCTGTTCGGCCAGAGCCAGGTCGGCCTCGGTGATGGGCTGGCCGTTCAGCGTAGCGACGACGCCGTCATCCTGCGCCAGCGCCGGTGTCGCGCCGAAAGCGGCAGCCAGCACCACCGCGCCGGCGCGCGCAACGAAAAAGCGGCGGAAAGATCTGTTCATGGGAATTTCTCCAGTCCTGGGTCTCGGGGCGTCTGCTTGGACGTATGGCGCACCCTTCAAAGCGACCATGAATATGGCGGATTTTTGCGGTCCAGCGCGGGTTTGGCGCGAAGTTGACATCGTGGGTAGCCCCTCTTATCTCTCCTTCGACCCTGCGTCCAGAACCCCACCGTTTCCGGGCGCGCCTTCAGCTGTTAGTTCGCGCCGGGGTATAACTGGCGAAACGAGCCGGTGACCAGCCATCGGCGCATCGCGAATTGAAAGGACCAGATAATGGTCGGTTTCGGCGGTATCGCCCGCAAGATTTTCGGCTCAGCCAATGAGCGCCGCATCAAAGGCTCCCGCCCCCGTGTCGAAGCGATCAACGCTCTGGAAGGCGAGATGCAGGCGCTTTCCGACGAGGCGCTGCGCGGCAAGACCGAGGAATTCCGCAAGAAGCTGGCCGACGGCGCGCGCCTCGACGATCTCCTGGTGCCCGCCTTCGCGGCGGTGCGGGAAGCCTCGCGCCGGGCGCTCGGGCTGCGTCCCTTCGACGTTCAGCTCATCGGCGGCATGGTGCTGCACGAGGGGTCCATCGCGGAGATGAAGACCGGCGAAGGCAAGACCCTGGTGGCGACGCTCCCCGTTTACCTGAATGCGCTGACCGGCAAGGGCGTGCATGTCGTCACGGTCAACGACTACCTAGCCAGCCGCGACGCCGAATGGATGGGCAAGCTCTATGGCTTCCTGGGCCTGACCACCGGCGTTATCGTGCACGGCCTGTCCGACGACGAGCGCCGCGCGGCCTACGCCTGCGACGTCACCTACGGCACCAACAACGAGCTCGGCTTCGATTACCTGCGCGACAACATGAAATATGAGCGCACCCAGATGGTGCAGCGCGGCCACTACTACGCCATCGTCGACGAGGTGGACTCGATCCTGATCGACGAAGCCCGCACGCCGCTGATCATTTCCGGCCCGCTCGACGACCGGTCCGAGCTTTACACCACGATCGACTCCTTCATCCTTAAGCTTGACGAGGGCGACTACGAAATCGACGAGAAGCAGCGCACCGCCACCTTCACCGAGGAAGGCACGGAAAAGGTGGAAGAGCTGCTGCGCGAGGCGGACCTCTTCAAGGGCGAGTCGCTCTACGACGTCGAGAACGTCGCCATCGTCCATCACCTCAACAACGCTCTCAAGGCGCACAAGCTCTTCCAGCGCGACAAGGATTATATCGTCCGCAACGGCGATCTCATCATCATCGACGAGTTCACCGGCCGCATGATGCCCGGCCGGCGCTACTCGGAAGGCCTGCATCAGGCACTCGAGGCGAAGGAGCACGTCAAGATCCAGCCCGAGAACCAGACGCTGGCCTCCATCACCTTCCAGAACTATTTCCGCATGTACGACAAGCTCGCCGGCATGACCGGCACGGCGTCGACGGAAGCGGAGGAGTTCGGCAACATCTATGGTCTCGATGTGGCCGAGGTCCCGACCAACCTGCCCGTCCAGCGCCTCGACGAGGACGACGAGGTCTATCGCACGGTCGAGGAGAAGTATCGGGCGATCGTTAATGAGATCAAGGAGGCGCGGGCGAAGGGCCAGCCGATCCTGGTCGGCACCACGTCGATCGAAAAGTCGGAATATCTGGCCGAAAGGCTGCGCAAGGAAGGCATCAAGGATTTCGAGGTCCTGAACGCCCGCCACCATGAGCGCGAGGCCTCCATCGTCGCCCAGGCCGGCAAGCCCGGCGCCATCACCATTGCCACCAACATGGCCGGCCGCGGTACCGACATCCAGCTCGGCGGCAACCCCGACATGCGCATCGCCGACGAGCTTGGCGACATGCCTGAAGGGCCCGAACGCGAAGCGAAGGAAAAGGCCATCCGCGAGGATGTGCAGCGGCTGAAGGAAAAGGCTATTGCCGCCGGCGGCCTCTACGTGCTGGCCACCGAGCGCCACGAGAGCCGCCGCATCGACAACCAGCTTCGCGGCCGTTCCGGCCGCCAGGGTGACCCCGGCCGCTCCAAGTTCTACCTGTCGCTCCAGGACGACCTCATGCGCATCTTTGGCTCCGACCGAATGGACGGCATGCTGCAGAAGCTGGGGCTGAAGGAGGACGAGGCCATCGTCCATCCATGGATCAACAAGGCGCTGGAAAAGGCCCAGAAGAAGGTCGAGGCGCGCAACTTCGACATCCGCAAGAACCTGCTCAAGTTCGACGACGTGATGAACGACCAACGCAAGGTCGTCTTCGAGCAGCGGATCGAACTGATGGATGGCGAGAACCTCTCCGAGACCGTCGCCGAAATGCGCCAGGATGTCATCGACGAACTGGTGGACCGGCACATCCCGGAAAAGGCCTATGCCGAGCAGTGGGACGCCAAGGGGCTCAAGGAAGGCGTGCTGGCGAGCCTCAATCTGGACCTGCCCATCGACGAGTGGGTTCAGGAAGAAGGCATCGCCGAGGACGACATCCGCGCCCGCATCACCGAGGCCGCCGACAAGGCTGCGGCCGAGCGGGCCGAGCGCTTCGGTCCCGACATCATGACCTATGTCGAAAAATCGATCCTGCTCCAGACACTCGACCACCTGTGGCGCGAGCATCTCGTCAATCTCGACCATCTGCGGTCGGTCGTCGGTTTCCGCGGCTATGCCCAGCGCGACCCGCTCAACGAATACAAGACCGAATCCTTCGAGCTCTTCCAGTCGATGCTGGCCAATTTGCGCCAGGTGGTGACGGCGCAGCTCATGCGCGTGGAGCTGGTGCGCGAGGCCGCCGACGCCCCGCCGCCGAAAACACCTGACATGGAAGCCCATCACGTCGACGAGACCACCGGCGAGGACGAGTTCGACGGTGACACGATGACCCTGGCCCGCGCCGAGACGGGCACCGTGCCGGCTGCGGAGCGCGATCCGAAAAATCCGTCCACCTGGGGCAAGGTCGGCCGCAACGAAGCCTGCCCCTGCGGCTCCGGCAAGAAGTACAAGCACTGCCACGGGGCATTTGCGTAGAGCGCCGGATCATCATCCCGGCCGGCCTCCGGCAGCAAACAACGGTGCTGCTGCGGCTGGGAACCGCATGTTCGACGGTTCCACGGCCGGCAGGTCCAAGGCTCCCCCGCGATCGGCCGGGATAACGCGGGCAGCTGACCCCCCCACCCTTTTCGCAACGTGCTCTTAAAGACTCTGCGCTAGAACGCCCCGTCAATGTGAAGCGGAGAGTAGTGCGTGCGCTTCTCAGCAGCAACGACTGCAGAACGTCTCCTGCCGGGGCGGCTGGCCGCGCGTGCGCGGCCCTGGGCGGAGCGTTTCGATACGCTGATGCGCTCGCCCGACGCGCGCGGCGAGGCCGGGCGCATGACGATCATCGTCTTCCTGGCGCGCATCGTGAACGCCGCCATCGCCTTTTTGAGCCAGGTGCTGCTCGCCCGCTACATGGGAGGGTTCGAATACGGCATCTTCGTTCTCGTCTGGGTGACGGTCATCATCCTCGGCAGCATCTCCTGCCTCGGGCTCGACACCTCCGTCATCCGTTTCATCCCGGAGTATCGTGCGCGCGGCCAGATGGCGGAGCTGCGCGGCATTCTCATCGCCGGCCGTCTCTTCGTGCTGCTGTTCTCCAGCGCCTGTGCCGCACTCGGCGCGCTCGGCATTTGGTTCCTGCAGGGGTGGATCGAAAGCTATTATGTGGTGCCCTTCTACCTGAGTCTCGTCTGCCTGCCGATGATCGCGCTCGGCGACCAGCTCGAGGGTGTGGCCAGGGCCAATTCCTGGGCGCTGTGGGCCATGGCGCCGGCCTACTTCATGCGCCCGCTGCTCATCCTGGTTTTCCTATGGGCGGGCTACGCCGCCGGCTATACGCCCAACGCAACCACCGCCATGGTCGCCGCGATCCTCGCCACCTACGCGACGACGCTCGTCCAGCTCGCCGTCGTCGGCACGCGCGCCGAACGCGGGCTTAAGGAACGGCCGCGCTTCCTGCCCCGGTATTGGGCCGCGGTATCGCTGCCGATCTTCCTCGTCGAAGGCTTCTTCTTCCTGTTGACCAACGCCGACGTGCTGATGGTCGGCCGCTTCCTGCCGCCCACCGACGTCGCCGTCTACTACGCAGCAGTGAAGACCCTGGCGCTGGTCCATTTCGTCTCCTTCGCGGTGAAGGCGGGCGCGGCGCAGCGCTACGCCGCCTTCCTGCACAGCGGCGAGACGGCGGCACTGGCGCGCTTTGCCCGTGAGACGGTCTCCTGGTCCTTCTGGCCTTCTCTCGCCATGGGGCTGGTCGTTCTCCTCCTGGGCAAACCCATACTCATGCTGTTCGGCCCGGGCTTCGAGGCCGGCTATCCGCTTCTCTTCCTGCTCGTCGTGGCGATCGTCTGCCGCTCGGCTGTCGGACCGGCCGAGGCGCTTTTGACGATGAGCGGCCACCAGAACGCCTGCGCCGCCGTCTATGCGGCGACCCTGGCGATCAATATCGGCCTGAACATTCTCCTCATTCCGGCGCTCGGCCTTTGGGGTGCCGCATTGGCTACAACCGTCGCCGTGCTTTTCGAGGCCGCAATGCTTTCCCTGACCGTCTGGCGCAGGCTCGGCATCGCTATGGCCGTGTTCCTGCCGGCGACACCACGAAAGGAGGCGCTCTAGATGGCAGCCACCCCCATTGTCGAAGAGATCGGCGGCGCCTCGGGCGCCCTTGTCGGGCATCTTGCCGGCATCCGGGAGACACCGGAGGGGGCCGACCTGGAGCTCTTCTCCTCCACCCGGCCGTTGCGAAAGCTTGCCATCTATTCCGCCTCCGCCGGTTTCGACCTCGTCGACGAGCTCGACCATCTGTGCGCCCGCGCCATAGAGCCGAACGTCTTCTTCAACCCGCGCTTTCTCGCACCCGCCATGCCCCGGCTGGAGGACCGGGAAGTGCGGCTTGCCGTCATTCGCGACGGCACGGAGGAGAGAAGCCGCCTGCGCCTTCTGGTACCTTTCTCGGTCGAACGCCCCGCCACTCCGCTTGGCGCCGCCGTCATGCGCACCTGGTCGAACCCCTTCGCACCGCTCGGCACCCCGCTCGTCGACTTCGACGATCCGCCGGGCGTGATCGAGGATTTCCTCGCCATCCTCGCCCGGCCGCATCTCGGCCTGCCGAAGGTGCTGGTGCTGCCGGAAACGCGTCTCGACGGCCCCTTCGCGGCCGCGCTGCGGGCAACCGCCGAGGCCGCCAATCTACCCTTGACGGTCGCGGCGACGGCCGAGCGCCCGTTCCTGCAAAGCACGCTCGACGGCGAATCCTATCTGCGCAACAGCCTGCGCACCCATCACTACCGGGAGTTCCGGCGCCTCAAGCGCCGACTGGCCGAGCAGGGCCGGCTGGAACACCACATCGCCCGTACCGCCCAGGAAATCAGGAACGGCATCGAGACCTTTCTGAGCCTGGAAGCTTCCGGCTGGAAAGGCCGCGAGCGCACGGCGATGGCCGTGGACCGTTATCGCGCCGCCTTCGCCCGCGAGGCCGTCGACAGGCTGGGCGAGCGCGATCTTTGCCGCATTCACACACTCACGCTCGATGAAAAACCGATCGCCTGCATCGTCGTTTTCGTGGAGTCGGGTGTCGCCTATACATGGAAGACGGCCTATGACGAAAGTTACGCGGCGTTTTCCCCCGGCACGCTCCTGATGATCGAGGTGACCAAGTGCCACCTTGAGGATCCCAATATCGACTGCACCGATTCGTGCGCCGTTCCCGACCATCCGGTGATGAGCCGGCTCTGGGCGGAACGTCGCTCGATCGCCACCTTTGTCATCGGCCTGACGCCGGGCAGCGAAAAGGCCGCCCACCAGGCCGCGGGGCAGATCCATTTCCACCGCGAAACCCGCAATATGATGCGCCTTCTGCGCAACCGGGTCCGCCGGCTGGTGAAACGCCGTTGAGGTGAAGGGACGCGCCAGCTTGCCGGTTCTATCCGATTGCAGGCGTCGGCGGCGGCGTCCCGCTCCCGGGTAGACGTCCGGTGCCTTCCGGCTGTGAGTGGCTTCGTCCCCTCCACACCACGCATCCGATCGGTGTCAAAGGAGGGTCATGCACCCTCGGCTTCGTTTTATCCGGTTGCGGCCGCGCTGAGGCGACGCTCCCGGGACGTCTTTGATACCTCCGCGCGCTTGCTCGCGCAGATCGCGTAACGGTATTGCACCGCGCGCTCCAGCGCCTTGAGAAAGCCCATATGCCGCGCCTGGGCCCGATGAATGGCGCCGAGGCGCTTATCGATCACCGGCTCCAGGAAGCCTGCCTCTAAAACAAGCCGGCTTATTTGCTCCGCTCTGGCGCCCCGGGAAAAATAAACGCGTGACAGGATGCTGTGGTGTCTCGCCCGCATCTCGGCATCAAGGGCGGACGGTTCCTCCTTTTCGGGACGGAGCTTCTCGATGACCCTGCGCATGCGGCTCACCCAGGTCTCGGTGACGAAGTCGCCGTCGACGATCAGCAGGCGCCCGCCGGGCTTCAGAAGCGAGAACCACTCGGTGAAGGCGGCCTGCGGGTCGACGAGGGTCCAGACAAGGTGGCGGGCGACGATCACGTCGTAGCTTTCAGGCTCCTCGAGCGTGCGTTCCGCATCGCCGAGCAGGAAGCGGATATCGCTATTGCGCTCCGCCGCCTTGGCGCGCGCCCTGGCGAGCATGGCCTCCGACCAGTCGAGACCGGTGACGGTATAGCCCAGATCGTGCATGAGGTGGGAGACCACGCCCGTGCCGCATGCAAGGTCGAGCGCCCGCCGCCGCTCCCCCGGCCCCAGATGCTTGAGGATCAGCCGGTGCCAGGCCGCGCGTTCCTCTTCCGAGAATATCTCGTGCCCCACCGAAAGATCGAAAGTCCCGGCACGCGCTGACCAGTAGTCGCGTATCTCGTCGCGCAGCGAATAGTTGCCCTGTCCTGACATCCCCGTCCAGCCGTCCACCAGTTTGGAACCGCTCTAAAAGATATTTCTTGAGAAAAGAAGTTGTATTTTATAAGTCGCGATCCAGAGTCAACTTTAAGCGGGACCACCATGAATTTTCATAAACTCGCAGCCGGCACAGCGGCCATCGTCGCAGTCCTGTCGACAACCCTCGTCGCCGGAGCCGAAACGGTCACGGTGACCGATGTCGCGGGCCGCGACGTCGAGGTCGACGTTCCCGTCGACCGGGTGATCCTGGGCGAAGGCCGGCAGGTCTATCTGGTGGCCGCACTTGATCCGGACGATCCGTTCAAGCGGGTGGTGGGTTGGCGCGACGATTTCAAAAGCGCCGATCCCGACAATTACGCATTCTATCTGGAAAAATTCCCGCAGATGGAGGAACTGCCCACCTTCGGCGGCTTCAAGGACGGCACTTTCGATGTCGAACAGGCGGTCTCCCTGGAACCCGACGTCGTCATCATGAACATCGAGTCCAGGCAGGCAACCGAGGACGCGCGGTATATCGAGAAGCTCGCCGCAGCCGGCGTTCCGCTCGTCTACGTCGATTTCCGCGAGCACCCCTTCACCAACACCGAGCCCAGCATGCGCCTGTTCGGCAAGCTTTTTGGCGAGGAGGAACGGGCCGAGGAGTTCATCGCCTGGCGCGCGGCCGAGATCAGGCGTGTGACGGACGTGATCGAGAAGGCGGATCCGCAACGTCCGGCCGTTTTCGTCGAACGCGCCGGCGGCTATTCGGATGACTGCTGCATGAGCTTCGGCGATGACAATTTCGGCAAGTTCGTCGAAATGGCCGGCGGCACGAACATCGCTAAGGAGATCATCCCCGGCACCTTCGGCACGGTGAACCCGGAGCAGATCATCGCCTCCGACCCCGACCAGATCATCATCACCGGCGGCTGGTGGGAAGCCTACGTGCCGGGGGGCGCCTGGGTCGGCGTCGGCCCCGGTCGGGACCAGGCGGAGGCCCTGCGCAAGCTCGAGGGGCTCACGGAGCGGCCGGCCTTCACCGGTGTCAGTGCGGTGGAGAACGGCCAGGTTCACGCCATCTGGCACCAGTTCTACAACAGCCCCTACCAGTTCGTCGCCATCCAGCAGATGGCGAAGTGGCTGCATCCGGAACTCTTCACCGACCTCGACCCCGAGGCGACGTTCGAGGAACTGCACGAGCGTTTCCTGCCCGTTGCCTACAAGCCGGGCCACTGGGTCTCGCTTACCGATGGCGAGTGAGAGGGCGATAGCAGCCACTGTCGAGACCGCCGGCGGGCGCGGGCGCTACCGCGCCCTCGTCTGGCGGCGGCAGCTGATTCTCGCCGGCCTTGGGGCGGCGCTCCTCTTCAGCCTCTGTGTCGACCTGGCGCTCGGGCCCGCCCGCTACGGCCTGGGCGAGGTGGTGCGGGCGCTGCTCACCCCGGATGCCGTCCCGCAACAGGTGCGGGTGGTCCTGTGGGAGATCCGCATGCCGGTGGCGCTGATGGCCGTGGTCGTCGGCGCGGCCCTGAGCGTTGCCGGCGCGCAGATGCAGACCATCCTCAACAACCCGCTTGCAAGTCCGTTCACCCTGGGCATTTCCGCCGCCGCCAGCTTCGGCGCCGCCCTGGCGCTCGCCTTCGGCGTGGCGCTCATCCCGGCGGCGATCGCGTATGTGGTGCCGGTCAACGCCTTCGTGATGGCCATGCTGGCCGCGTTCCTCATCCACCTGCTCAGCGTCAAGCGCGGGGTGACGGTCGAAACGATCGTGCTGCTCGGCATCGCGCTGGTCTTCACCTTCAACGCGCTGCTGGCGCTGGTCCAGTTCTTCGCCTCGGCCGAAGCGCTGGCGGCCGTCGTCTTCTGGACCATGGGCAGCCTGACCAAGGCCACCTGGCCCAAGCTCGCCGTCACCACGTTCGTGCTGGCGGCCGTCCTGCCGGTCTTCGCGCGGCGCGCCTGGGCACTGACGGCACTCAGGCTAGGGGAAGACAAGGCGGCAAGCTTCGGCATAAAGGTGGCGCGCCTCAGGATGGAGACCTTGATGCTGGTCAGCCTTCTCGCCGCCATTCCCGTCGCCTTCGTCGGCACGATCGGCTTCATCGGGCTGGTCGGCCCGCATATTGCGCGCATGATCATCGGCGAGGACCAGCGCTTCTTCCTGCCGGCTTCGGCGCTTTCCGGCGCGCTTATCCTCTCGGCCAGCTCCGTGGCGAGCAAATCCCTCGTACCCGGCACGGTGTTCCCGATTGGCATCGTCACCTCGCTGATCGGCATCCCGTTTTTCATCTCCCTCATCCTCTCCGGCACGAGGCGCTCATGGTGACCATCCGGCTCGAATCCCTCGGCGCACGCTATGGCCGGAAGCTACTGCTCGAAGGCGTGGCAACGCCGAAATTCCAAGGCGGCGACGTGGTGGCCGTCATCGGCCCGAACGCCGCCGGCAAGTCTACGCTCTTCAAGCGCGTGGCCGGTCTTTTGCCCGGGCCGGGGATCGTGCACGTGGAGGGAAACCGCAAAGGCCGCGACAGTATCTGCTACATGCCGCAGGATACATCCGCCAACGCGGTGCTCACCGTCTATGAATCGGTGCTGCTCGCCCGCAAGCAGGGGGCGGGTTGGTCGGTGGACGAGCAGGATCTCGCCCGCATCGACGAGGCCCTGACAGCGCTCGGCATCTCCGACATCGCGTTCCGCAACATCGGCGAGCTTTCCGGAGGCCAGCGCCAGCTCGCGAGCCTCGCCCAGACCCTGGTGCGCGAGCCGGAAATCCTGCTGATGGACGAGCCGACGTCGGCTCTCGACCTGTCGCGCCAGGTGGAAGTGCTCGGTCTGATGCGAAACCTTGCCCGGGCGCGCGGCATGGTCGTCCTGATTGCACTGCACGACCTCAACCATGCGCTGCGCTTCTGCGATCAGGCCATGGTGGTCGCAGGCGGCCGCCTCGTCGCCTGCGGGCCGGCGCCGGATATCATAACGCCGGCGCTGCTGCGCGAGATCTATCACGTCGAAGCCCGGATCGAGACCTGCTCCCACGGGCTCGGGCATATCATCGTCGACGGCGTGGCGGCCCAAAGCCGCACGTTCGCCTGGCCCGTCGCCGAATCGGAAATCGGCAAACCGGATCGCCAGCGCAGCGAAGGTGCTGCAATGACCGTCTAGGCATCGTGAAAGCGGCGGCAGCGGCGCTGATCCGGTATGTCGGCGCCGGCGGCAGCATATAGAGCCGCCCCATTGCCGCGAGCACGTGCTCGACGAGCAACGTGGGTGACTGTCTTCCCGGCCGATCTCATCGCCGGGCCGGGCTTGCGCGGAGTTTTGGTGCGCCATGACGGCGCGGTCTCGATGCTGAGCTGGTCCCGTTCGCAGCAAGCCTTCTCGGGCCGCGAGCGACCCTGTGAAGCCTTGGCGAAGGAAGGGGTGGTGCGGGCGGTCGGACTCGAACCGACACGTCTTGCGACGGCGGATTTTGAATCCGCTGCGTCTACCAATTCCGCCACGCCCGCACTTCTGCCGCTGATCCCGACCTCCGCGCCCTGCACCCATTCTGCACGTGCGCCTTTGGCCTTCTCCCGACAGAGGAAGCCGCACCTGATACAGGTGAGCCGGCGCGGACTATAAGGCCGGGCGCGGTGACGTCAACTCCCCTCGCAGTGGCGCCATTGCGCTTGCCCGGCGGGCCCGCTACATAGATTGCCTCGATCCAAGGGCGCTTCCCGATGCTTCGCAGACTCTACGACTTCACCATGTCGCTGGCGGCGACGCGGCATGCGGAAAAGGGGCTCGCGGGCGTCTCCTTCGTCGAGAGCTCGTTCTTTCCCATACCGCCGGACGTCCTCCTGATCCCCATGGTCCTTGCGGAGCGGACGCGCTGGTTGCGCTACGCCTTCATCTGCACCCTCGCCTCGGTCGTGGGCGCCCTTCTGGGCTATGCCATCGGCGCATTTCTCTATGAAGCCGTGGGCCAGCCGATCTTGAGCTTTTACGGGAAGGAGGACGCCTTTCAGCAGGTCGCCGAGTGGTACAACCGCTGGGGCGGATGGGGAGTTCTCTTCGCCGCCGTCACCCCCTTCCCCTATAAGGTGCTGACGATCTTTTCCGGCGCGACCGGGCTCAATCTGCCTGTCTTCATTGCCGTCTCAATCATCGGGCGCAGCCTGCGCTTCTTCCTCGTCTCCTGGCTGCTCTACATGTTCGGCCCGCCGATCCGCATTTTCATCGAGAAGAACCTGGGCCTTCTTTTCACCCTTTTCATGGTTTTGCTCATCGGCGGTTTCGCCGCCGTCAGATACGTCTTTTGAGGTTGTAATGTCGCTCACCCCCCCGACCGGCAAACTGCAGACCGCCGCCGCCGGTTTCCTCGCCTTCGCCATGGCGGTGACCGTAGGCACCGCGCTCGGCTTCGAGCACATCGGCGGCTTTATTCCCTGCAAATTGTGCCTAGAGCAGCGCGTCCCCTACTATATCGGCGTGCCGGTTATGCTCGTTGCGCTCACCTCGGCCGCCCTGCGCTGGCCGCCCGTCATCACCCGCGGCCTGCTGCTTACCGGCGGCCTCCTCATGCTGTGGGGCCTCGGCCTCGGCACCTACCACGCCGGCGTCGAATGGGGCTGGTGGGCGGGCCCCACCGATTGCGGCGTCGTCGCCCCCGTCGAGAGCGCCGGTAGCCTGCTCGACCAGCTCAACGAAGTCGTTCCGCCTGCCTGCGACGAGGCTGCCGGTCGCTTCCTGGGGCTTTCATTCGCCGGCTGGAACGTGGTGGCGAGCGCCATCCTGGCGGCGGTCGCCCTCAGCGGCGCTTTCAAGCGCTGAGAAGAACGGCAGGCTCACGGCTCCAGCTCGACATCCCAGTAGAGATAGTCCATCCAGCTTTCGTGCAGATAGTTGGGCGGGAAGAGCCGGCCGTTGTTGTGGAGGTCGAAGACGGTCGGTCGGAAGGGCTTCTGTTTCGGCCACATCTTCGCCTGCGCCGGCATGTAGCCGCCCTTCCTGAGATTGCAGGGCGAGCAGGCAGCGACGACGTTCTCCCACGAGGTGACCCCGCCGTGCCGGCGCGGAACGACGTGGTCGAAGGTCAGATCCTCGCGCGTCCCGCAATACTGGCACTGGAACCGGTCGCGCAGAAAGACGTTGAACCGCGTGAAGGCGGGGTAGCGGGACGGCTTCACGTAGGACTTGAGACTGACCACGCTGGGCAGCCGCATCGTGAAGGACGGTGACGAGATCGCGTGCTCGTACTCGGCGACGATGTTCACCCTGTCGAGGAACACGGCCTTGATCGCATCCTGCCACGACCACAGTGACAAGGGATAATAGCTGAGTGGACGATAGTCCGCGTTCAACACCAGAGCGGGCATGCCGTCTGGCGATACAGCGATCGTCACGTTCCTTGGGCTCCTTCGCTAGGCCGAACCGATCGACGCCGATACTGTAAGCAGGTGATGACAGGAATGTGAAGCGTCTAATCACGCTGCCAGCGCCGGCAAATATGACATTTGCCCCGTTTTTCCGGACTTTCAAGCCGCCGGAGCCGCTTCAAGACCCTTCATCTCACGATAATAGGCCCAAAAGAGCCGCGCGGCAGCCGAGCGCCAAGGGTTCCATGATTCGGCCATGGCAGCCAGACCTTTGATGTCCGGACGCGAATCAAGTTCGAAGGCGTGCGCCACCGCGCTTCTGAGCGCCACGTCCCCGGCCGGGAAGATGTCGGTATGCCCCGCCGCGACAAGCAGGTAGACCTGCGCCGTCCACGGGCCGATGCCTGGAACGGCCGTCATCGCTGCGATCGCATCGTCGGCCGGCAGCCGCCCGAGCCGGTCGAGATCGAGCGAACCCGCCTCGATGGCCTGACAAAGCGCCGCCAAGGCGCGCTG
>NZ_JBHSUM010000033.1:0-37073 GCF_042660605.1 Nitratireductor sp. GCM10026969 | reverse complement strand
CGACAGGCGCTTGCGGCTCACTGCCCCCTCCCCTCCCGCATCAGCGCGCGCGGCAGCAGTGCATGAAACGCGGCCTTGTGCCGGATAACGCCGGCGACCGAGCCGGCGGCACCGCCGGTGCCCATGAAGACATCGCCGCGCGCCGGCCTTGTGATGGCCGAGCCCGTGTCCTGGGCGATCATCAGGCGGCGGTACGGCCGTCCGTCGACCGACAGATCGGGTGCATCGACGAAGAACGGCGTGGCGAACGTGTGCAGCATGCGATCGACAGCCAGCGACCGCCCGGCCTCGAGCTGCACCTTGGCTGCGGCGACGGGTCCGAGATCCGGCTCTCCCGCAGGAGTTTCGCGGAAGAAGATATAGGATCTGTTGTGCCAGAGGATCTCGTCCACACGGTGCGGATTACGGGCGAGCCATGCGCGGATCGTCTGCATGGTGACCCGCTCGCGCGGAATCTCGCCCAATTCGGCGAGCACGCCGCCGATGCCGGTGAAGGGGTGGCCGGACTTGGCCGCGTAGGTGATGCGCCGGGTGGTCCCATCCGTCATGGAAAGGCGGGCGGCACCCTGCATATGGATGAAGAAGGCGTCCACCCGGTCGGCCAGCCAGCACAGCTCGAGACCGCGGCCCGCGAGTGCGCCGCGGTCGATCGCCTGGCGGTCGTGATAGGCAACGAGCCGTCCGCCGGCGCATCGGGCAAAGGCGAAGGAGGGGTCGAGATCGCACGGCAGGTCCTGTCCGTCGACGTCAACCAGATCGTCGGGCCGGCGGTAAAGCGGCACGGTGAAGCGCCCGTCACCCACCGGCGAAGCCTCGACCTCGGGCTCGTAATAGCCAGTGACAAAGCCTGCCGCCCCCTGTTCCGCCTCGATCCGAAAGGGGACGAAATGCCGCTCGAAGAAGCGGCGCGCCGTCTCTTCGGCAACCGCGTCCGCCATGGCTCGGGCATCAGCGAACGCCTCGGTAAATGCTTCCGCGCGAACGCCCAGACGACCGGTGCGGTAGGGCCGGCGCGAGGCCTGAAAGGCACAGCGCCGAAATGCCGGGAAAGCGGCCGAAACCGTGTCGGTCGACCATCCCGGCAGATCGGAATAGGAGATGGGTCGGAATAGGGTCGACAGGCTCAAGGGGGCACCTCCCCCTGGCCGCGGGCCGGCCGCAAGGAGATCATTCCTCGGCTTCTGTGGCCACCAGCTTCCAGTTGGGGTCGCGGGCGCGGGTGTCGCGGGCGAAGGTCCAAACATCCTTCACCTCGGCCACGGTTTCCGGATCACCGTCGATGATGCTGCCGGCGCTGTCACGCGTGGCGGAAATCAACTCGCTGACGATGCGCATTGTAACGTGCGCTTCCGTACCCTTCATCTCAGCGCCGACGATTGCCGCCTTGTCAATGCCCACGAAAGAGGATTCGATCTTCTCCGAGCGCTTCTCGCGCTCGTCGATGGCCGAGACGAACCCTTCATAGACGTCGCGCGACAGAAGGTTCTTGAGCGTGCGCCGGTCACCGTCGGCATAGGCCATGACGATCATCTCGTAGGCCAGCTTCGCGCCCTCCACGAAGCCCGCGGGGTCGAAGGAGGGGTCGGCGTCCTTGATGGCGCGAAGGCCCTTGTTGAGCTCCGTGCCGGGCTCGGCGACGGCATCGATGGCGGTGTAGTTCTCCTCGTTCTCGGCGCCGCCCTTGCGTCGCGGCAGGGAGACCACATTGTCGGACTGGTCCGCCTTGCGCGACTCCGATTGGCGGGTGCGCCCGGCGGTGTAGGGGTCGAAGGGCGGGCGCTCACTCCCCGTGCGGCGGCCGAGCACGTTGCGCAGCTGGAAGAAGATCACGACCGCCGCGACCAGGAAGAAAATCGTACCGAAATCGAAAAATTCCATTTTGCCCAGCCAAAGCCGCTTTGTCGTTGCGCCCGATATGCGGGGCGCCCTCGCCGGCGGCGGCCCAGTGCCGCCGCATTGATTGGCATATAGAACGCACATACTGATCATTCAAATGATCGCGGTGCGTTCCTATCTTACCGCATACGAGGTTTCACTCCTCTTCACGAAACGAGGTTAAACCAAAAAAGTGCCATTCTCCATAATTCCATTCCTGCTGCTTGCGATTCCCTTGCTCGAAATTGCGGTTTTCGTGCTGGTGGGTCAGCAGATCGGTGTCCTGGCGACGCTGGGTCTGGTGCTGGCGACCGCCATCGGCGGATCCATTCTCCTGCGCGTCCAGGGGTTCGGGGTCATGGCACGGATCCGCAAGACGATGGATGAGGGCCGCATGCCGGGACGGGAACTGGTGCACGGCTTCATGATTCTGATCGCCGGTATTCTTCTTCTGACCCCCGGCTTCGTGACCGACACCCTCGGATTCCTCTTATTCATCCCCGCGCTACGTGAAGCGGGGTGGGCGTTCCTGCGCAAGCGCATCGTGATCATCGGCGGCTCCAGGCCGCAGGGAGACCCTCGCCAGCGTCCGCAGGACCGGGTGATCGATCTCGATATGAGCGACTATTCCAGCACCGATCCCGATCAATCGCCGTGGCGGGGACCGGGCGGGCGAGGCGAATGACCCCCGCGTGCTTGTCTTGCCATGAAGCCCGTGCTAGCCAGCGCTGCGATAGTGGGACGCGCCGGACAGGCGCTTGAGTGACGAGGACGCAGGCGGATGGCTGAAAAACCGCAGGAAAACCCCCAGGCGAAGCAGGGCGAGGCGAAGGGGACGGACGGCAACGGCGCCCAGGCCAGCCTCAGCGTGCTGACCCAGTATATCAAGGATCTTTCCTTCGAGAGCCCCGGCGCGCCGCAATCACTGCGCGCACGCGACAAGGCACCCGCGATCAACATCAACGTCAACGTCAACGCCAATCCGCTGGGTGGCACCGAGTATGACGTGGTTCTGACGCTGAACGCACGAGCCGAGGCCGACAATTCGGTTCTGTTCAATGTCGAGCTGGTCTACGGCGGGGTGTTCCGCATCCAGAACGTGCCCCAGGAACGCATGCTGCCCCTGCTCTTCATCGAGTGCCCGCGTCTTCTCTTCCCGTTCGCGCGGCAGGTGATCGCCGACGCGACGCGGGGCGGCGGGTTCCCGCCACTCATGATCGATCCGATCGACTTCGCGCGCATGTTCCAGCAGCGCATCGCCGAGGAGCAGACAAAGAGCAAGGTCCAAGTGACCTGAACCTCTATTCCCGGGATGAGGCGCATGAAGCCAGGCAGCTCAGCCTGGCTTTTCTTTGGGCGCAACCGGCTGACGGCATGAAATGCGGACGGGTTGCGGTTGCGCCCTTGGGGAACGCCCGCAGCCGATTTCACCCTGCTCTAAGCGCTTTCGGCCTGTTTTCCATCCTCGGACATGCCGTGTCCGGTCTTCAGCCAAAGAGCGTTTTCGCCGATTTCCGCGACCATCGCCGCGTGCGCCTGGCGCTCGGCGGCGCTGAGGCGCGGTGCTAGCGGGCGGACACGCTTGCCGAGTGTGACCGGGCCGCCCACTTGCCGTTCTCCCTCGGCAGGCTTGGCCGGCGCCACCTCAAGACCGAAGGTCGCCTGCTTGCCGCCGGCAAGCTCGATATAGACTTCCGCCAGGAGCTCGGCATCGAGAAGTGCGCCATGCTTGGTGCGCCGCGAATTGTCGATCCCGTAACGGCGGCACAGCGCATCCAGCGAGTTCGGTCCCATCGGATGCTTGCGGCGGGCGATGGCCAATGTGTCGACAACACGCGCCGGATCCACGAAAGGCTGTCCCAAGCGGTCGAATTCGGCGTTGATGAAGCCTATGTCGAAATTGGCATTGTGGGCGACCAGCTTGGCATCCTCGATGAACGCCAGGAAATCCTCCAGAATCTCGGCGAATGTCGGCTTGTCGGCGAGATCCGCATCGGAGATGCCGTGAACGGCGTGGGCGTCGGGATGGACCGAGCGTCCCTCGGGATTGATGAACAGATGCAGCGTGCGGCCGGTGGGAAACCGGTTGTCCAGTTCCACGCAGCCAAGCTCGATGACGCGATCCTCGCGCGAGTCGAGGCCGGTCGTCTCCGTATCGAAAATGATTTCGCGCATCCGATTCGCTCCCCGCGGCAGGATGGACCAGAAGCCGTGGCTGGAGCAAGGCGGCTAAGAATGGTTGGTGTCAGCGCGCAGTCAGTTGTCCAACGATATCGCGCACGGCCAGGCGGGCTGCGTCCATGCCGAGGCTGGTGTCGATGATGAAATCCGCACGCCTTCGCTTCTCTTCGTCGGGCACCTGGCGCTTCAGGATGGCGGCGAACTTCTCCTCCGTCATGCCGGGGCGGGACAGGACGCGTTCGCGCTGGACCTCATGCGGTGCGGTGACGACGACGATCTTATCCACCCGGTTCTCTCCTCCCGTCTCGAAAAGGAGCGGGATGTCGAGGAGGACGAGCGGCGTGCCTTTTCCGCGATGGTCGGCGACGAAACGGTCGGCATCCCGGCGCACCATGGGATGGATAAGGTCTTCCAGGGCCTTCAGCGCATCGGGCTTGCCGACCACGGCGCGCGCCAGCCGGGTACGGTCCACCGTGCCGTCGACCACGGTCCCCGGGAAAAGTTTCTCCACCACAGGCGCCGCTTCTCCGGCGTAGAGACGATGCACTGCCGCGTCGGAGTCATGCACCGGCACGCCTTCCTCGGCAAACATGCGCGCCGTCGTCGATTTGCCCATGCCGATCGAGCCGGTGAGGCCGAGGATGATCACGCCCCTCCTCCCAGATCGGCAACGACGATTTCGCGCAGGCGGGGTGTCACCTCGGGACGGACGCCGAACCAGCGCTCGAACCCGGGAACGGCCTGGTGCAGGAGCATGCCGAGGCCATCCACGGTTTTGAGCCCGCGTCTGGCCCCGGTGGCGAGGAGCGGTGTCCTCAGGGGCACATAGACAATGTCTGTCACCACGGCAGCGGACGGGAGCGGATCAAGATCGATCGACAACTCTCCGCCGCCTTTCATCCCAAGTGACGTGGTGTTGACCAGCAGCGTGGTATCGGCGAGCAGTTCCGGCAATGCCTCCCAGGGATGGGCGCTAGTGCGACCGTCGCCTGCCGCCAGTTCCTGCGCGCGGGCCAGGGTGCGGTTGACGATGCGGATTTCGCCCATGTCCCGGCTTTTTAACGCATGCACGACCGCCCGGGCTGCACCCCCGGCGCCAAGGACGGTGGCGGTTTTCTCCCTATTCCAGCCTGGAGCCGAAGCGTCGAGGTTTGCGGCGAAGCCGTAAGCGTCCGTATTGCCGCCGTAAAGCCGGCCGTCCTCGATCCAAAGCGTGTTCACCGCGCCGATCGCCTCGGCCGCCGCGTCGTGCCGGTCGACCAGCCGGAAAGCGCTCTCCTTGTGCGGTATGGTCACATTCCCGCCCGCATAGGGGCCGCCCGCAAGGCCGCCGATGAACGCTTCGAAGTCCCCTGGCGCGACGTCGCGCGGCTCATAACTGCCCTCGATGCCATGCTCCTTCAGCCAATATCCGTGGATGAGCGGCGAGCGCGAGTGGGCCACGGGATGGCCGCAGACGAAGGCGCGCACTTTGTCAGCCATCGATCACCCCCAGCACACGCAGCTTTTCCAGAAGCGGCAACAGGGGCACGCCGACAATGGTGAAGTAATCCCCGTCGATCTTTTCGAAGAGCTGGATTCCTTCACCCTCGATCTGGTAGGCGCCCACGCTCGTCAGCGCCTTTTCGCCGACGCGTGAGAGGTGGCGGCCGATGAAACCGGGATCCAGCCGCCGCATCGTCATATGCGCGAGGGAAACGTGCCGCCACACGGCCGCTCCGCCGCGCGCCAGGACAACAGCGCTGTTGAGCTGGTGCTTTTGACCGGAAAGCGCCAGGAGGTGGCGGCGCGCGCCCTCCATATCCGCCGGCTTGTGGAAGATGCGGTCGCCGAGAGACAGGGTCTGGTCACCGGCAACGACCCAGCGTTCCGGATGGCGTTCGGATACGTCCACGGCCTTGGCTTCGGCAAGCACCAGCGCGATATCCTCGGCACTGGCGCCGGTCTCTTCGAGCGGTTTTTCCGCGGCCCGTTCGTCCACTTCCGGGGCGATCGCCTCGATGCACAGGCCGGCATCTTCAAGAAGCCGCCTGCGGAAAGGGCTGGTCGAAGCGAGGACAATGGTTTCCGGCTCTCTCGGCATGGGTCTTCGCCTTTTCACCAGGGTTTGCCGCGTAACGCCAGAATGGCGGCTGCGGTTTCTTCGATCGAGCGGCGGGTAACGTCGATCACCGGCCAGCCGTGGCGGCTGCACATCTGGCGCGCATAGGCCAGCTCGCGGGCGATGGTGGTGCGGTCGGCATAAGTGTCGAAGTCGCTGGCCGACGCCGCATTGGTCAGAAGCCGGTTCTGCCGCACCTGCGAGATCCGCTCGACCGAAGCCACCAACCCGACCACCAGGGGATGCTGTGCCTGTGCCACGCTGTCGGGCAGCGGCGCGTCTAGGACAATCGGTACATTCGCGGTCTTGATCCCGCGGTTGGCCAGATAGATGCTGGTGGGCGTCTTCGAGGTTCGCGAGACACCGACGAGAACAATGTCAGCCTCGTTGACGTCGTGGGGCAGCTGGCCGTCGTCGTGCTCCATGGTGAAGTTGAGCGCGTCAATGCGGCGAAAGTATTCTGCATCGAGCACATGTTGCGCCCCGACCCGGCGCCCGGCGGGCGTGCCGAGATAGGATTGGAACACCGTGAGGACGGGCTCCAGCACCGAAACGCTGGGCAAACCCATCGCCGTGCAGCGCTCGTCGATCTGCCGCGCCAGGGTCTGGTCGACCATGGTGTAGAGGACAATGCCCGGCTCCTCGTCGATCTCGGCAAAGACCTTGGCGATCTGCTTTTCGGTGCGGACGAGCGGATAGATATGTTCGATCGCGCGGGCATTCTTGTATTGCGACGCCGCGGCCCGCCCGGCGGCCAGAAGCGTTTCGCCCGTGGCGTCGGAGATCAGGTGCAGATGGAAGAAGCTCTGGGTTTTTTGCACACCGTGCGCTCCGGCTCTGTGGAGAGATGTTGATAGCGCGGTGCGTCGATGAAGGCGAGGCACCGCCGCGGGAAAAAGTCGCGCATCATCCACAATTCACGACGATGCGGAGATCGTTCTCGGCCTGTCGAAAACTTCGTGAAAAGAAAATGCCATTCACATGCGCGAGCGCCGGAACCTTTGAGAAGGTCCCTTGCAAGTCCTTGAATCGGATTTCCATTTGACGACCATCCCCAGGCTTGTCCAGCATGTATCCGTGGCCTGCGCGGCAATATGCGCAGCCGCGGATGTGGGAGAGCCGTGGACAGATTTTAATCCACACTCCAAACAGACTCGTAGAATCAGAAGAATCTCCTTTATTGGATTCTTTATTTTTTGAATCTCCTGGAGGCCTCCGGCGTGACGGCACGGAATTTCATCGAGGCGGTAAACGGTCAGACGGTCTTCCCACCGCCCATCTGGATGATGCGCCAGGCGGGACGCTATCTGCCGGAGTATCGTTCTATGCGGCAGAAGGCCGGCAGTTTCCTGGATCTGTGCTACAACCCCGATTTCGCGGTCGAGGTGACGCTTCAGCCCATCCGGCGTTTCGGGTTCGACGCCGCCATCCTGTTCTCCGATATTCTGGTCGTGCCGCATGCGCTCGGCCGGGACCTGCGCTTTGAGGAAGGGGTGGGGCCGAGGATGGAACCGCTGGCGGAAGCCGAGATCGATGATCTGGCTCAGGAAGGGGGCGACTTCCACAACCGGTTGGCGCCCATCTACGAGACGGTGGGCAGGCTAAGAAGCACGCTCGCCCCGGAAACGGCCCTGATCGGCTTTTGCGGCGCGCCCTGGACAGTGGCGACCTATATGATCGCCGGGCGCGGAACGCCGGATCAGGCGCCGGCACGACTGTTCGGCTATTCGTCTCCGGAAGCCTTTGCGCGGCTGCTCGACGTCATTGCCGTGCGCTCGGCCGAATACCTGATCCGCCAGGCGGATGCCGGCGCCGATGCGCTGCAGATATTCGATTCCTGGGCGGGTGTGCTTGATGAGGAAAGCTTCCAGGCCTGGTGCGTGCGGCCCATGGCGGAAATCGTCCGGCGGGTGCGCGCACGTCATCCGCATGTGCCGATCATCGGCTTTCCGAAGGGCGCCGGCGCATTCTACGGCGATTACCGCGCGGCAACCGGCGTGACGGTGCTGGGGTTGGACTGGACCGTGCCGCTCGGCCAGGCGCGTGCGCTGCAAAAACGGGGTGCCGTACAGGGCAATCTCGATCCGATGCGCTTGTGTGCAGGGGGGCGGGCACTGGATGAGGGGGTCGATGCGATCCTGGAGGCGCTGGGTGGCGGGCCACTGATTTTCAACCTCGGCCATGGCGTGACGCCGCAAACGCCGATCGCCCATGTGGAGAGAATGGTGAGCCGCGTGCGGGAGGCGAGCCGATGACGGCCGAGATTCAGAGCAGTGGTCGAAAAGCGGCGCTGCGCGCCGTGGTCTCGTTGCTTGTCCTCGCGGTCTCAGCGGCGCTTTTCTTCCTGTTCGTCGGGGAGGACTTTTACCAGTGGGTGAAGGCCTTCCACGTCATCGCCATCATCGCCTGGATGGCGGGTATGCTCTATCTGCCGCGGCTGTTCGTCTACCATACGAACGCACGGCCCGGTTCCGCAGAGAGCGAGACGTTCAAGGTGATGGAGCGGCGCCTGCTGCGCGCCATCATCAACCCGGCCATGATCACAACATGGGTACTGGGCCTGTGGCTGGCATGGCGGGGGTTCGGCTTTTCCGGCGGATGGCTGTACGCCAAAATCGCGGCGGTGATCGCTCTTTCGGCGCTGCACGGCTATTTCGCGCGGACGGTGCGGCTCTTCAGCGAGGACCGCAACATCAGGAGCACGCGCCACTGGCGTATGGTTAACGAAGTGCCAACGCTGTTGATGATCGTGATCGTCATCCTGGTGATCGTGAAGCCGTTCTGACCAGCCGGACCGGCAAGCTTGCGGCGGACCGATTTTTTCTCCGACGGGAACGAAAAGGCGCCTTGCTCTTTATCTGTCGGGGCGATAAAAGGACGGTTCCTTCCCTCCTCGTCCGGTGCCTTTTCTCCGACGATCCCGGACGCCGCCGGTGCCGCAGGCACCCCGGCCATTCTCCAGGCTTCCAAAATGCATTCAGAGTCCGCCACCATGCAGGAAATGAAGTTACAGGAGCTGAAGAGCAAGACGCCGACCGACCTGATCGCGTTTGCTGAATCGCTCGAGGTCGAGAACGCCAGCATCATGCGCAAGCAGGAGCTGATGTTCGCGATTTTGAAGAAGCTCTCGACGCAGGACATCGAGATCATCGGCGACGGGGTCGTGGAGGTTCTCCAGGACGGTTTCGGCTTTCTGCGGTCAGCCTCGGCCAACTATCTGCCGGGCCCGGATGACATCTATATCTCGCCTTCGCAGATCCGGCGTTTCTCGCTCAAGACGGGCGACACGGTGGAGGGGCCGATCCGCAGTCCGAAGGAGGGCGAGCGTTATTTCGCTCTTCTGAAGGTCAACTCGATCAATTTCGAGGATCCCGAAAAGATCCGGCACAAGATCCATTTCGACAATCTGACGCCGCTCTATCCGGACGAGCGGCTGCGGATGGAGGTGGAGAACCCGACCTCGAAGGACCTTTCCGCACGCGTGATCGATCTGGTCGCGCCACTCGGCAAAGGACAGCGCGGGCTCATCGTGGCACCGCCGCGAACCGGTAAGACGGTGCTCCTGCAGAACATCGCCTATTCGATCACCACCAATCACCCCGAATGCTATCTGATCGTGCTTTTGATCGACGAGCGGCCGGAAGAGGTGACCGACATGCAGCGCTCGGTCAATGGCGAGGTGGTGTCCTCGACCTTCGACGAGCCGGCCTCGCGCCATGTGCAGGTCGCCGAAATGGTGATCGAGAAAGCCAAGCGCCTCGTTGAACACGGGCGCGACGTCGTCATCCTGCTTGATTCGATCACCCGTCTCGGACGGGCCTATAACACCGTGGTGCCGTCTTCCGGTAAGGTGCTGACCGGCGGTGTCGACGCCAACGCCCTGCAGCGTCCGAAGCGCTTCTTCGGTGCTGCGCGCAATATCGAGGAAGGCGGCTCGCTGACGATCATCGCGACTGCGCTCATCGATACGGGCAGCCGCATGGACGAGGTGATCTTCGAGGAGTTCAAGGGAACGGGTAATTCCGAGATCGTGCTCGACCGCAAGGTGGCCGACAAGCGCATCTACCCGGCCATGGACATTCTGAAGTCCGGCACGCGCAAGGAGGACCTGCTCGTGCCGCGCCAGGACCTGCAGAAGATTTTCGTCCTGCGCCGTATTCTGTCGCCGATGGGGACCACCGATGCAATCGAGTTCCTGAATGACAAGCTCAGGCAGACCAAGAACAACGCAGAATTCTTCGACTCCATGAACACCTGAGGCGGAGAGGCGGGCTGGAGCATTTTGCAGCCGAGTGGAATCACTTGGCGTGGCACAAATGCGGCGAAAACAAACAGATAGAGCAGGCGAGCGAACGAATGTGAGGGCACCCAGCTCTAGTCGCGCGCGGCGGCCCGTAGCGCTGCCTCAAGCGTACTCGTATCGCGCAGCGGGGGCAGACAGCTCTGGCCAATACACAGCCAGGCACCCGGGATCTGCCGATCAACGTTGATCCCGGCCATCCTTTCGGCAGCGGTCTCCCGTTCACCAAGAAGGATATCGATACGGCGCGGATCCGGGATTCGATTCGATACCGGAACGAAGCGCGGATGGGTATCCGTATCGTTGATGAGCAGCTTCATCGGCCGCCGGGCCAGCGACGCCGTATGAACGATGCCGGCCTGGCCGTGCATCTGGCCCTGGGTCCGGTCGAGCGCGGCTTCGGCCGCCCGTACGGCTTTCTCGTAGGTCGCATGGTCGCCGGTGGCGGACGAAAGCTGCACCAGCGCACGGATGGTCTGAGCGGTTGCGGAGGGCACGGCTTCGTCGACATCCCCGCGGATACGCATCGGCAGGTCATCACTATCGGCCGCTGTCAGGAAATAGCCGGTGTCGGTCCCGTCAGCATGCCATTCTTCGAGCTTATCCGCCCATTCGCGCGCCTGCTGCAGGAATACCTCGCCCTGCAAGGCGCCGTGGAGGCTGATGGCAGCCGAAATCATCGCGGCATAATCGCTGGCGAGCGCGGGAAAGAGCCGCTTGCCGGCTCTGATGCTGTGAGGCAGACGCCCGTCCTGCATCGATTCGCACACGAATTGGTATGCGTCACGGGCAGCTTCAATCCATGCATCGTGCTCAAACTGCCGGCCAGCCGTCGCAAGTACCTCGATAGCCAGGCCGTTCCAGTCGACGAGCACCTTGTCGTCGCGCCCCGGGCGCGTGCGTTTCTCTCGCGCTTCCCTGAGTTGGTCGAGCAGGCCTTTCAGCGCGTCTTCGTCGGATGGTGACTCCAGCGACGGCCGGTCCAGACGATGCAGTATGGGATCGCCTTCCCAGCCTTCTGGCTGCGAAAGACTGTAGGTGGCCAGAAGCCGTTCGGTTTCGGAACCGAGGACCGCTTCGATCTCGCTGCGGGTCCAGAGATAGAATTTTCCCTCCTCGCCTTCCGAATCCGCATCGAGGCTCGAGGCAAAGGCCCCGCCTTCCACACGCATCTCGCGCAGCATCCAGGTCAGCGTCTCGTCAATGCGCCTCTTGAAAAGCGGGTCGCCGGTCTCGGCATGGGCATAGCATGCAAGGCGCACCATCTGCGCATTGTCATAGAGCATTTTTTCGAAATGCGGGACGAGCCATTGGGGGTCGGTGGCATAGCGTGCGAGACCGCCTCCGACGTGATCGTAGATTCCGCCAGAGAAGATATAGCGCAGGGTGCGCACGACCGCCTCCCGATGTTCGGCGGTACGGTGTTCCAGCCAATCGAGCCACAGCACGTCGAGGAACGGGGCGTTGGGGAACTTCGGCGCGCCCTTGAGCCCGCCATACAGGGGATCCGTGACGGACCCGATCCGTCGGGCGAGTGCGCGTAATGGCGGCTCGAAAGCCGTGTCCGCCCCCGACGCGGGAGCTGCGAGGTTCTTCTGGACATGGCCCGAAAGGGCTTCGGCGCTGCGCTGCAGTTCGTCCTTCTTCTCCCGCCAGGCGGAATGAATCGCTTCCAGCACCTGGACGAAGCCGGGGCGCCCGAAGCGGGTCGTCCTGGGAAAATAGGTTCCACCCCAGAACGGCTTTGCGTCGGGTGTAAGGAACATGGTCAGCGGCCAGCCTCCCTGCTCTCCCGTGGCCTGCAGGGCGGTCATGTATATCTGGTCAATGTCGGGGCGCTCCTCGCGGTCCACCTTGATATTCACGAAAAGGCGGTTCATCACGTCGGCGACATCGGGATCCTCGAAGCTTTCGTGGGCCATGACGTGACACCAGTGGCAAGCGGCGTAACCGACGGAAAGCAGTATCGGCTTATCGAGGGCCTGCGCTTCCGCTAACGCCTCGGCCGACCAGGCACGCCAGTGGACGGGATTGTCCTTGTGCTGCAAAAGATAGGGGCTGGTCTGCTCGTCGAGCAGGTTGCGCTGCGGAAGGGACACAATCATATCTCCTAAGGCTTCCTGGTGTAGTGGAAGGTAGAGCGAGCGCCATGGCGGATCAAATCCTTACGCGAGATACGATCTTCGCGCTTTCGAGCGGCGCCCTGCCCTCCGGCGTCGCGGTCGTGCGGCTTTCCGGTCCGGCGACGGCCGACGTGCTCGAGCGGATGACCGGAGGCGTTCCTCCGCCGCGCCGCGCAAAGTTGACGGCGATCGCGAATGGCGAGGATCTCCTGGACCGCGGCCTGTGCCTTTTCTTTCCGGGCCCTACAAGCTTTACGGGCGAGGATTGCGGCGAGCTGCATCTTCATGGCGGCCGCGCGGTGGTCGCGGCCGTGCTCGAAGCGCTCGGATCCCTTCCCGGTTTACGCGCGGCCGAAGCGGGTGAATTCACCAAGCGTGCCTTCCTTCATGGAAAGGTCGACCTGACGGGCGCGGAGGCGCTCTCGGACCTGATCGCCGCGGAGACGGAGGCGCAGCGCCGTTTCGCGCTCGCCAACAGCAGCGAGCAGCACCGGATGCTCTATGATAAGTGGCGGCAGCAGCTCATCCATGCACGGGCGATGATCGAGGCGGAGCTCGATTTTGCCGATGAATCGGATGTACCGGGATCCGTTGCCGAGACGGTGTGGGCAGAGCTCACGGACTTGCGTGCGGCTATTGCCGCCCATGCAGCTTCCTATCGCGACGCGGAGATTCTGAGGGACGGCTTTCAGGTGGTGATCCTGGGCGCGCCGAACGCCGGCAAGTCGAGTCTTCTGAACGTGCTGGCGCGGCGCGAGGTCGCAATCGTCACTGACGAGCCGGGGACGACACGTGATATTCTGGAGGTGAATCTCGATATTGGCGGCATGAAGCTGGTGCTGACCGATACCGCGGGTATTCGCGAAGCGCGCGGGCGGGTAGAAGCGATAGGAATCGAGCGCTCCCTGGCGCGCGCCGAGCGCGCGGATCTGGTTCTCCTGCTGGAGGACGCTGCAGCACCGGCACCTTTTCGCGGACTCCCAGACCGGCCCCGTCTACGGGTTGGAAACAAGAGTGACCTGTTGGTAGGGCAATCACCGGATTACGACTGCCTGATCTCGACGACCACGGGCGACGGACTGGACCGCTTGCTTGATCTCCTGCGCGAAAGATCAGCGGGATATCAGGAGCGCGCGGGTGAAATCCTGCCCTTCCGCGCGCGCCATGTCGCGCTCTTGAACGAGGCTGTGGAGAGCCTCGACACCGCTCTACACGGCATTCCGGAGGATCTTGAGCTGCGGGCGGAGAATCTTCGCCTGGCGTCCGTCGCCCTCGGGCGGGTCTGCGGCGATATCGATGTAGAGGATCTCCTTGACACGATCTTCTCATCGTTCTGCATCGGCAAATGATTCACGTGAAACACGGCTCGGTGGAGCGCGCGTGTTCGACCTCGTTCCGCTGCGCGTGCCCTCGCCGCCGCGGCAGATCATGGCACGAAGCGAGGGGAGGGCAAGGCGGAGAGGCTCTGAGCCCCGCCAGGCAAGCACCACCACCATGGCGAGCATCCTCGCAGCTCTAAGCCCTCTTCACTTTTCGTGCTCACCAACCCCGCACGTCACCTACTCGATGGGTGCAGGGGAAACCGGTGCTGGCCGATTGCCCACGCCGCCGCAAAGGACCTTCACCCTGTCAGCCCCGCGCTACCTGATGATTCACGTGAAACATCGCGGCCACTGTAAAGCCATGTGGGCAGCAATCTCTCTCGGTGGGCTGACGGCATTCGAACTCGTTTCACGTGAAACATTCTTGCGCACTTGACTAGCGGACCTGATGTGCGCATCTGACGTCATCAGAGGAGTTGCCATGTCGGAAGCGTTCGATGTCGTTGTGATCGGCGGAGGTCACGCCGGGTGCGAAGCTGCTGCTGCCGCCGCACGCGCAGGGGCCAAGACGGCGCTGGTGACGTTGCGCGCGGATGCCATCGGCGTCATGTCGTGCAACCCGGCCATCGGGGGCATCGGCAAGGGCCAGCTCGTGCGGGAGGTCGACGCCTTGGACGGCCTGATGGGCCGCGTGGCCGATGCCGCCGGCATTCAGTTCCGTCTTCTCAACCGCCGCAAGGGGCCGGCGGTGCGTGGGCCGCGCACGCAAGCGGACCGAAAGCTCTATCGCAAGGCGATGCAGGCAGCGATCAAGGCGCAACCGGGATTGCACGTCATCGAGGCCGAAGCCCATGCGCTCGGCATTCACAATGGCCGGATCGATCATGTGATTCTTTCCGGCGAGCGCCGCATCATGTGCGGTGCCGTCGTCCTGACCACGGGCACATTCTTGCGGGGCCTGATCCACATCGGCGAGCGCACGATCCCTGCCGGTCGGATGAACGAACCGGCCGCCAAGCGCCTCTCGGCATCCATGGAACAGGCCGGCTTCGCCCTGGGCCGGCTGAAGACGGGCACACCGCCGCGTCTTGACGGCCGGACGATCGATTGGTCGGCGCTGGGCCAGCAGACGGCGGATCTGCATCCCGTGCCGTTTTCCTTGATGACGGACCAGATCTCCAATCCGCAGGTCGCGTGCGGGATCACTCGCACCACGCCGGCCACGCACGCCATCATCGAGGCAAACCTTTCCCGTTCGGCCATGTATTCCGGTGCGATCGGTGGTGTCGGGCCGCGCTACTGTCCGTCGATCGAAGACAAGATCGTGAAGTTTGGCGAGCGCGACGGGCATCAGATTTTCTTGGAACCGGAGGGGCTGGACGACGATACGGTCTATCCCAATGGCATCTCGACCTCTCTGCCGGAAGCCGTACAGGATGCGTTTCTCAGGACCGTCCCGGGACTCGCCAATGTTCGTGTTCTGCAACCGGGCTACGCGATCGAGTATGATCACGTGGACCCACGGGAACTCGAGCCCTCCCTTGAAGCGCGGCGCGTGCGCGGTCTCTTTCTGGCCGGACAGATCAATGGGACGACCGGCTATGAGGAGGCAGCGGGACAGGGAATCCTTGCCGGCATCAATGCAGCCCGAACTGCCTCCGGTGGTCAGACGATCACCCTGGGGCGCGCCGACGCTTATATCGGCGTGATGGTGGACGACCTGGTAACGCGCGGGGTGAGTGAACCCTATCGCATGTTCACGTCGCGGGCGGAGTTTCGCCTGTCATTGCGCGCTGACAACGCCGACGCACGCCTGACGCCGCTTGCGATCGATTGGGGTATTGCATCCTCACCGCGGCGGGAGCGGTTTGAGGCGTGGCAACAAGAGCTTAGTTCTGCACGTTCATGTGCCCAGGCGCTGATGCTGACGCCAAATGAGGCGGGTCGGCACGGAATTGCGCTCAATCACGATGGGGCGCGTAGATCTGCTTATGATCTGCTGGCCTATCCGGATGTGACAATGGCTCGGCTGGTTGAGATTTGGCCGGAGCTCGGCGCCGTTACGGCCAAGACGGCCGAATGCCTCGAAACCGAGGCACGATACTCCGTCTATCTCGAGCGGCAGGCAGCCGACGCTGAGCGTCTGCGCAAGGACGAGGAAACCGCCATTTCGGCAGACACCGATTTTGGCGCGGTGGCGGGACTGTCCAATGAGCTGAAGGACAAGCTGCGAAGGCACAGGCCACGATCGCTGGCAGAGGCGCAAAAGATCGACGGGATGACGCCCGCCGCGCTGGCCCTGATCCTCGTCTCCTTGCGTCAAGGCGAAAGGAGGGGGGCCGCGTGAGCGACGCCGTGGCCTTCGACGCCCTGCAGATAGCTGCCGGGCCGGTTTCACGTGAAACATTTGCGCGGCTGCAGAGTTTCGAGCGGGAGTTCAATCGCTGGGCCGTGCGCATCAATCTGGCCGCGCCTTCGACCCTGCCGCATCTATGGGAGCGGCACATTCTCGACAGCGCACAGCTGATCCGGCTCGCACCGGAGGTCACCCGGTGGGTGGATCTGGGCTCCGGCGGCGGGTTTCCCGGCGCCGTTGTCGCCATTTTGCTGGCCGAAAGGCCGGGCAGTCATGTTGATCTGATCGAAAGCAACCGTAAGAAAGCGGCATTTCTACAAACGGTCCTGGCCGGTCTGAAGGCTCCGGCGCGAGTCCATTCCCGGCGAATCGAGGAGAGCTATGATCTCGTGGCGCAGCCGGAAATCATTACCGCGCGCGCACTCGCACCCCTGCCGCGCCTCCTCGAACTGGCTGAGCCCTGGTTGTTGAAAGGTGCCCGGGCGCTCTTTCATAAAGGGCGGGATTACCAGAGGGAAATCGAAGAAAGCTATAACGTCTGGCAATTCGATCTGGTAAAACACGGCGAGTCGCGCGGTGGTGACGGCGTCATCCTGGAGATCAGCAATCTCCGACGTGCTCGCTAGCCACTGGCGCGGCAACGGGAAAATCACTGCCGGCAGGAGCTCATGAGCACGCGACCGCGCATCATCACCGTGGCAAACCAGAAGGGCGGCGTCGGGAAGACGACCACGGCCATCAACTTGGCCACCGCGCTCGCCGCTATCGGCGAAAGGGCGTTGATTGTCGACATCGACCCGCAAGGCAATGCGAGCACCGGGTTGGGCATCGACCGGCAGGCGCGCATGATTTCCTCCTATGACGTGCTGACGGGTGCGGCCGGGGTCGCAGAGGCAGCCATGGAAACCGCCGTTCCGGGGCTCTCCGTCATACCTTCCACGCTCGACCTGCTTGGAATAGAGATGGAGATATCGGAGGCGGCGGACCGCGTTCTCAAGCTGCGTCGCGCGCTGCGCGAGGCGCCTGAAGGAATCCCCTATTCCTATGTGCTCGTGGACTGCCCCCCTTCGCTCAATCTCCTGACGTTGAACGCCATGGCGGCGGCCGATTCGATCCTCGTGCCGCTGCAGTGCGAGTTCTTCGCCCTGGAGGGTCTGAGTCAGCTTCTCGAGACGGTCGAGCAGATCCGCACATCCATTAACCCGCGTTTAACCATACAGGGCATCGTTCTGACGATGTTCGACCGCCGCAACAACCTCGCCAATCAGGTGGTCGAGGATGTTCGCGCGCATATGGGCGAGGCGGTGTACGAGACAGTGATCCCGCGCAATGTCCGCGTTTCCGAGGCTCCGTCCTATGGCAAGCCCGCCATCCTCTACGATCTGAAATGCTCCGGCAGCCAAGCCTATCTGCAACTTGCCTCCGAAGTGATCCGGCGGGAACGCCGCCTGCGGGCGGCATGAAATCTCTCCGCCCGCCTCTAGACCAGTGGAATCGCCATGAACGAAGATCCTTCGCGTAAACGTCTCGGCCGGGGCCTGGCCGCCCTCATCGGTGAAATGGACAAACCCGCTTCCGAGGAGCAGGAAACCGTTCGTGCCGATCGCTTCGTGCCGATCGAGTTCATCTCCCCGAACCCGCGCAATCCGCGACGCAATTTTGCCGAGACGGATCTGGCCGATCTGGCGCAGTCCATTCGCGAGCACGGCATCGTGCAGCCCGTCGTGGTGCGGCCGTCCCCCGCGGAAGGACGTTTCGAGATCATCGCGGGTGAGCGCCGCTGGCGGGCTGCGCAAAGGGCCGGGCTGACCGAGGTCCCGGTCATCGTCCGTGACGTCGACGACAAGGCCGCGCTCGAACTCGCCATTGTCGAAAACGTCCAGCGATCGGATCTGAACCCACTCGAGGAGGCGCGCGGCTACCAGCAATTGATGGACGACCACAACTACACCCAGGCCGATCTCGGGCAAGTGATCGGCAAGAGCCGCAGTCACGTCGCCAATACGCTGCGCCTCCTGAGGCTGCCGGCGGCGGTCAGCGATCTCATCGTCGACGGTTCGCTCACGGCGGGCCATGCGCGCACATTGGTCAATGCCGAAGATCCCGCCGGGCTTGCCAAGCGCATCGTCGAGCAAGGCTTGTCCGTGCGCCAGGCGGAAGCGCTGGCCGGCGCGCCGGAGCAGGCCGAAAAGGGTGACGGGTCGAGCGGCCGGAAGGAGAAGGACGCCGACACGCTTTCGCTGGAAAGGCTGCTGAGCGACCATACCGGTCTGAAGGTGACGATCAATCACAAGGATAAAGGCGGTGAACTGCGCATCGCCTATCGCACCCTGGAACAGCTCGACGAGCTTTGCCGCCTGCTGCAGCGATAGAGCGGCATAGCCGTTGTGCCGGGAACGGGTGCAGCTCGTCTTCTTTCATAAGCCGCAGGTTCGGATTTGCCCGTTCCTCTCTGGGATTCCAGCTTGTGTGCCGGGGGCG
Source organism: Nitratireductor sp. GCM10026969 (assembly GCF_042660605.1). NCBI lineage: Bacteria > Pseudomonadati > Pseudomonadota > Alphaproteobacteria > Hyphomicrobiales > Phyllobacteriaceae > Nitratireductor > Nitratireductor sp. GCM10026969. Next base: position 18,334 of record NZ_JBHSUM010000033.1, on the reverse strand, counting down.
GTCAACTGTTATCGCTCCGACTGAAAGTCGTTCGGGAACCTGACGTCCATCGATCAGTCGGAGCGCGCCTGTCTTATCCTGCCATAGGGTCTCAACGCGCGGCGCGGGCGCCTTCGATCGCCAGCGCCAGCAGCGCCTGCCGGCTGACGGGCTCGGACACCGCCTGGTGCTGACGGGATTTCAGGATTGCCCGGTGCAGGCGATCCGCCGCCGCCTCGAGCATCTTCCGGTTCCAGTGCTGAAGTGCCTGTTCCACCATGCGCCTGCGCGCAAAGAAGACGGGCGGTCTGGCACTTGCCACCGCGGCGGCGGGAGTCTTTCCCTGAGCCTCCATCTGTGCGCGCATGAGTTGAAGCGCCTGCACGTGGCGCAAGGCGGCGGAAAGCACGAGGAAGGGAGGGCTGCCGCTGGCCAGATGGCGGGCAAACAAGGTGTCGAACTCGGCAATGCGCCCGCACATCACGGCATCGACGGCATCGTCAGCGCTAAGCTTCGAGGCATCGCCGATCGATGCACGAACGTCTTCGGCACGGACCTCACTCACTCCCGCGCAGTAGAGCGCAAGCTTCTCCAGTTCGGAGCGTGTCGCCAGCCGGTCGCCGCCGAGATTGGCCTTTAGCAGCTGTCGCGCACCGAGCGCGATGGAAAGCCCCGCGGCACCCAGAACCTCGTCGATGACCGCGTCGACACCACGCGCGTCGTCGGCATAGCACGGCAGGGCCATGGCCGATTTCCCGCTCTCCACGGCACTGCGCAGGGCGGTGCCCTTCTTCAGGTCGCCGGCCTCCACCAGGATGAGGCATCCCTCGGGCGGATCGGCGGTGAGGGCGGAGATGGCGGATGCGAGTGCTGCATTATTGGCTGCGCCACGCAGCCAGACCAGCCGGCGGTCGGCGAACATCGGCACCGTGCGGGCTTCGTCCAGCAACCGGCCGGCCGCTTCCGCTTCGGCGGCGTCGATCCTGACCACCGTGAAGGGATCATCCAGGGGCAGGCCGCTCCCGCGCGCGAACGCTGCCGCGCGCTCCGAGACGAGGCCCCGGTCCGGCCCGTAGACGAGGACGACGGACGTGGCGGGATCGGGCCGGGCGAGCCAGCCGTCGACTTCATGTGCCTTCTTCTGTGCCATGGGCCGGACGTTAAAGCATTTTGCAGCCGGTTGGAATCACCGGGAATTGCACCAGGCGGCAAAGAAGACGGGGTTAAGGTGGCGGCGCGAGTACATCCTACTGCTTCGAGGATGCGTGGAAATAACGCCGGCACCCGTTGCCATGTAGTGGCACTGAACCGTCGATCTGCGGGGCCGCAGCATTGCGGCCCTGGCATGTCCGCCGGAGCTTTGACATCGCGGTGTCGGCGCACCGGCTTGCGGCAAAGCCGCATAATGGTGATGTTCAGGCGGTCAGCCGCTGCCGGACCAGCGTGGTCCAGTAGGAACACCCCCATGGGATGAGTTCGTCGTTGAAATCGTATTCGGGGTGGTGCAGCCCGGCCGAAGGGCCGTTGCCGGCAAAGATCATCGCGCCGGGGACTTCCTCCAGCATGAAGGCGAAATCCTCGCCGCCCATGACCGGGGCGAGATCCGTCTGGACATTCGCCTCTCCGGCGATCTCTGCGGCCGCGGCGGCGGCAAGCGTGGTCTTTTCCGCATCGTTGATGGTCACGGGATAGCTGCGGATGTAATCCAGATGGGCCTTGGCGTCGAAGGCGTCGGCAATGCCGCCGACCGCTCTAGACAGCCGTTGCTCCACCTGGTCACGAACAGCCGGGTCGAGCGTGCGCACGGTGCCGGTCAGCATGACCGATTGCGGAATGACGTTGAAGGCGTCACCACCGTGAATGGTGGTGATGGAAACCACCGCCGACTTCAGCGGATCGATGTTGCGGGACACGATCGTCTGCACCGCCTGGATCAGCGATGCCGTGACCGTGAGGGGGTCCACCGTCTGGTGGGGAAAGGCCGCGTGACCGCCCACGCCGTCGACCCGGATGCGGATCTCGTCGACCGATCCCATCACCGGGCCGGATGCGATGGCGAACTGGCCGAGCGGCAGGTTGGGCTTGTTGTGCAAACCGTAAACCTCGTCGAGGGGAAACCGCTTCAAAAGGCCATCGTCGATCATGGCCTTGGCACCGGCGCCGCCTTCCTCGGCCGGTTGGAAGATCACCACGACAGTGCCGTCGAAGGCGCGGCTTTCCGCTAGCTGGCGCGCGGCGCCCAGCAGCATGGTGGTGTGGCCGTCATGGCCGCAGGCATGCATGCGGCCCGCCGTGGTGGAGGCCCAGGGTGCCCCGCTGGCCTCCTCGATCGGCAGGGCATCCATGTCGGCGCGCAGGCCGATCATACGTCCCTTTGTATCGGTACTGCCGCGGATAACCCCGACGACGCCCGTGCGGCCGAGGCCGGTGACGACTTCATCGACTCCAGCCGCGCGCAGGGCGTCTGCGACGCGGGAGGCGGTGCGGTCGACTTCGTAGAGCAACTCGGGATGCCGGTGCAGGTCGCGGCGGAATTCCGTCAGATCGTCGAGTTGGCGGGCAACCCAGTTTTCGATGGCCATGGTTCGTCCCCTATGCTCGGGCTTTCGGCTTCATACGGTAGCGGAAGTCGCAATGGCTCGCGCCCTTCATGATGGTCTGGGTGCGCGTCAGCTCCATATCGGGATTGTAGCCTATGCAGAAATCGCCGTCCCGGTTGCAGGACAGGAGATCTCCGATGTGGCCGAGACCCATCTCCTTGTACATCTCGGCATAGCGGCAGCGCGTGACGTTGAACGCCAACTCTTCCTTGTCCGCCGCGAGCACCTCGATCTGGAGCGCATCCTCCCTGGTCCAGTTCGGCATGATGGCGAGGAAGTCCCCGAGATCCGGTGTGCGCCCGAGTTCTTCGGCGAAGCCCTTGCCGTGCTCGATGGCCGCGTTGGATATGGCCTGGCCGATCACGGCGCGCGCCTCCTCCTCGCCGGAACGCTCGCGGATAACCTCGTAAATATGTTTCATGAGCATCGCCTCGATGCGGCGGCGCTCCAGGATCGGCATTTCCCGCATGGCGGATTCTCCTGTTCCCGGTTCAGTCGAGCTTCGGTTCCGCGTGGTCGCGGCGCTTGTACCAGGCGAGGATCAGCGGTGCGATCCGCCTGGCGATGGAGTGGAAGGGAATAGGTTTCGGCTCGGTCAACGGCAGCGCAGTTTCTTTTGCCGGCTTACCGTCAACTACGCTCGCCAGTTCGCGCCCGAGCGCGACCGAAAGGGCGACGCCCCGTCCGTTGCATCCCGTCCAGCTCCACAGATCGGGGCCGAGGCGATGGAAATGCGGGAAGCGGTCGCGTGTCATGCCGACGCGGCCGCTCCAGACATGGGTGAAGTCGATGCCGGCGAGCTGCGGGAAAGCCGCGGCCAGGTTTTCTCTTGTCCGTGCCGTCACGCGGCTCGCAGCATTGCGGGTGCCGAGAACCGAACCGCCAGTTATTAGCCGGCTACGCGCGTCGTAGCGGAAAAAGCGCAGATCGGCGCGGGTGTCGGAAACAGCCTGTCGCCCCGGCAGAATCTCGGCACGCAGGTTGTCGCCGATCGGTTCGGTCGCCATCTGCCAGGAAAGGATGGGGACCACGCTGTGCGAAATGCGCGGTTCGAGGTCGCTTTCCAGCGCATCGGTATAGGCGTTGGTGGCGAGGACGACGGCATGCGCGCGCACCGATCCTTGCGGGCACCGAGCACGCCAGCCGTCACCCTCCCGCTTGTAGTCGATGACAGGCGATTGCTCGTAGATCGTCACACCATGGCGCCGACAGGCAGCGGCCAGACCGCGGGCCAGCGCCAGAGGGTTGATATGGCCGCCCGTCGGGTTGAACATGCCGCCGAACCAGTATCGGGAGCCGAGCAGCTTTGCTGAGGCTTGCGCGTCGAGAAGTTCTGAGGCCGCACCGAAGCGCTGCCACGCCTTGACGCGTTTCTCGCTGAGGCGGAGCCTGCCCGGCGAGTGGGCCGGCTGGAACCAGCCCGTCTGCTCGGCCTCGCAGTCGATTCCCTCCGTCTCGGCCAGGCGGAACAGGGTCTCGGCACTCTGTCCGATCAGGCGGGCGAGGCGTTCGCCGGCCTCTCCGAAACGTTGGACGAACGCATCCGGCTCCGCGGTAGACATGGTTGGGATAACCTGGCCGTTGTTGCGTCCGGAGGCGCCCCAACCGATTGCCCGAGCTTCCACGAGTATAACCTGCCGACCTCTTTTTGCGAGATGCAGTGCCGTCGACAGGCCGGAGAAGCCGCCGCCGATCACCAGGATATCCGCTTCCGCGTCGTCTTTCAAAGCGGGTGCGGGTTCCGGCGCCGGGGTCACGGCGGCCCAGAGCGACGGCGGCCATTCGATGTTGGTGTCGGTCATGTGCAGGTTCCGGTGAAGAGAAAAGACGATCCGCCCGGCAGGCCGTTCGCCGCGCCGGCTTTCAGCAGTGGCCGGTTGATCCTTTCAGCCATCATTCATGCCGCGTTTCCGGCAAAAACCGGAGGCACCCAGTCCCGCCCGGGGATCGAATCGAGAAGCTTTCGGGTATAGGCATGACGGGGCTCGGCGAAAACGGTGGCGGTGGGACCGATCTCGACGATGCGTCCCTTCTCCATCACTGCCACGCGGTCGCAGATCTGGGCTGCCACCCTGAGGTCGTGAGTGACGAAGAGGAGCGAGAGCGACAACCGGTCGCGCAGGTCGGCCAGAAGCCGCAGCACCTGTGCCTGCACCGAGACGTCGAGGGCGGACACCGGTTCGTCGGCGACGATAATCTTGGGATCCATGGCAAGCGCCCGGGCGATGCCGATGCGCTGGCGCTGGCCGCCGGAGAATTCGTGCGGGTAGCGCTCGGCCGCTGCCGGGCTGAGCTCGACGAGGGACAGCAGTTCACGGGCCCGCTCGTGTGCCTTGCGCGGGTTTTCCCCGTGCGTGATCGGGCCCTGTGCGATGATATCGACGACGCGCTTGCGCGGGTTGAGGGACGCCATCGGGTCCTGGAAGACCATCTGGATGTCGCGCCGCAGCGCCCGCAAGGTGCCGCGCCCAGCAGCCACCAGATCGGTGTCGCCGAGCATGATGGCGCCGCCGTCGGCATTCAGCAGCCTGGTCACACAGCGCGAAACGGTCGTCTTGCCGGATCCGCTTTCGCCCACCACGCCCAGCGTTTCACCCTTTTTGAGTGCGAAGGAGACGTCGTCGACCGCGGCAACGGCATTGCGCTTGCGGCCGAACAGGCCGCCTTTCGCCTCAAACGTCTTCTTCAGGCGGTCAACGCGCAGGATCGCCGGCGCGTCGTCGAAGCTGCGGGATGGCGGTGGACGCAGGGCCGGGACCGCCGCGATCAGCGCCTGCGTGTAGGGATGGCGCGGATGGTTCAAAACCTCTCTTGCCGGGCCCTGCTCGACCAGTTCGCCTTCCTTCAGAACGGCGACCCGATCGGCGATCTCGGCGACGACGCCGAAATCATGGGTGATGAAGAGGACGCCCGTGCCGAGCCGCGCCTGCAGCTCGCGGATAAGCTTCAGAACCTGCAACTGCGTCGTCACGTCGAGCGCGGTGGTCGGCTCGTCGGCGATGATCAGCTTCGGTTCGAGCACCAGCGCCATGGCGATCATGACGCGCTGACGCTGCCCGCCGGAGATCTGGTGCGGATAGGCATTGATGGCGGAGTCCGGGTCCGGGATGTGCACCTGGTCGAGCATTTCGAGCACGCGCGCCCGGCGCTCCTTCGCCGAAAGGGCGGTGTGAATGCGCAAGACCTCCTCGATCTGCCAGCCGACCGTCTTCTGCGGGTTCAATGCCGTCATCGGCTCCTGGAAGATCATGGCCATGCGCCGGCCGCGCAGGCTGCGCATCCCGGCCGGCGAAAGCTGCGACAGGTCCTCTCCTTCGAAGCGGATACTGCCGCCGGCGATGTGCACGCGCGGTTCGGGCAGAAGCCGCATCACGGCGCCCGCGGCCATCGATTTTCCCGATCCGCTCTCGCCGACGAGGCAGACGATCTCGCCGGCCTTCACCGTCAGGTCCAGGCCGTCGAGCGCGAAAGGGCGATCGGCCCCCTCCGGCAATGCCACGCGCAAGCCATCGATCTGGAGAATGGGATCGGTTGCGGTCTCGGCGGTCATGCCTTCTTCTGCCTCGGGTTGACGGCTTCGTTCAGCCCCTCGCCGATGAGGCTGAAGGCGAGCACGGTGACGATGATGGCGAGGCCGGGAATGGCGGCACAGTACCAGGCGGTGCGAAGCACCGCGCGCCCGGCGCCGATCATGTTGCCCCAGCTTGCGAAATTGGGGTCGCCGAGCCCGAGAAACGCGAGGGCCGATTCGAGCAGGATGGCGATTGCCATGATGACGGAGGCGAAGACGATGACCGGCGGCAGGGCGTTGGGCAGGATCTCGCGGAAGATGATGGAGATGTCGCCGACGCCGAGATTGCGGGCCGCTTCCACGAATTCGCGGCCGCGCAGCGACAGGAATTCCGCGCGCACGAGCCGGGCCGGCGCCGTCCACGAAACGATGCCGATGGCAAGGATCATGTTTTCAAGCGAGGAGCCGAGAATGGCGACCAGGGCGAGCAGGAGAACGAAGTTCGGGATCGTCTGGAAGGCTTCGGTGATACGCATCAGCACGTCATCGACCCAGCCGCCGAAATAGCCGGCGACCGCACCGACCACCGTGCCGATGGAAATGGCAAGTACGGTAGAGATTATGCCTATCAGGAGCGAGGTGCGGGCGCCGTGGAAGATGCCGGCGAGGATGTCGCGACCGAGCTGGTCGGTGCCAAGCGGCGTCGCCCAGTCGGTGAAGGGAGGGACCAGCGGCTCGCCGGCGCGCCGTAGCGGGTCGGTGGGCTCCACGAAACCGGCGGTCGCCGCCATGAACAGGACCAGCCCCAAAAGGACGAGGCCCAGAACGGCGGCGCGGTTGCGCCGGTAGCGGCGCCACAGAACGCGCCAGCCGGAAGGCGGCGATACCGCGACACTGCTTTCGAGGATGCTCATGACAGTTCAATCCTCGAATCGAGACGCGCATAGAGGAGATCGATCAGGAAATTGACCACGATCACGACCACGGCACTCAGGAAAACGATACCCATCAGCATGTTCATGTCGCGCTGGATCACCGCCTGGTAGGCGAGCTGGCCGAGGCCGGGGAGCGTAAAGACCGTCTCCACCACCACCGAGCCGCCGAGGATGGTGGAAAACTGGACGCCGAGCAGCGTGACGACGGGCAAAAGCGCGTTGCGGGTGATGTGATGGAGCATCAGCCGCGCTTCGCCGGCGCCCTTGGCGCGGGCCGTGCGCACATAGTCGAGCTCGGCGACCTCGATCACGCTGGTGCGCATCAGCCGCATGTAGAGCGCCAGATAGATCAGCGACAGCGATGCGGTCGGCATGATCAGGTGAAGCGCCACGTCCTTCACATATTCCCATCCGGTGTAGAAACTCGGAATCGTCTGGATGCCGCCGACCGGCAGCCAGCCAAGCTTCACCGAGAACAGGACGATCATCATCAGGCCGAGGAAAAAGCTTGGGGTGGCGTAGAAGATCAGCCCCAGCGTGCTGATGATGTTGTCGGTCAGCGAATAGGCGCGGCGGGCGGCAATGGCGCCGAGCACCGTGCCGATGGTGACGGCGAAGAAGAGGGATGAGACCATCAGCAGGAGGGTGGTGCCGAGCCGGTCCAAAAGCACCGTGGCGACGGGCTGCTCATGGACGAAGGACCAGCCGAAATCGAAACGCGCCAGCTTGGTCATGTAGATCCACAGCTGTGTCCAGACCGGCTGGTCGAGGCCGTATTCGGCGCGCAGCCGTGCGATCACCTGCGCATCGGCCCCGCCCATGTCGCCCACCAATGCGTCGACCGTATCGCCAGGGGCCAGTTTCAGGAGCAGGAAAGTCCCGATCATGATGATCAGGATGACCGGCACGGACTGGACGAGCCGTCTCAGCGCGTAACTCAACATGGACTTGTCGCCGTCCCACCGCGGTGACGGAGTCCGGGCGCGGCCCTGCCGGTGACCGGAACTCCGTCGTCCGCCCTTGTTGCTACTGCTCGAGCCACAGATCGTACCACGAGGACGAGTTCCACCGCGGCGTGTTGTGATGGTTCTTCAGCTTTTTGCTGGTCACCGAGATGAAGGGGTGCTCGATGGCGAAGATCACCGGCAACTCCTCCATCGCGAGACGCTGGATCTCGTGGTACATCTTGGCGCGCCTGTCCGGGTCGAGCTCGGAGGCGGCCTCGTCGATCATCCGGTCGAGTTCCGGGTTCTCGTAGCCGAACTGGTTCGACCAAGGCGTGCCCGCCGGGGCGCCGCTGCGCAGCCAAACCATGGTGGAGACGGCGGGGTCGGCCCGGAACTGGTGCCAGCCATTGGCGGTGTCGAAGTCGTGGTCGCGGTAGACGCCGTTGAGAAAGCCCGGCGCATCATTGGTGAGGATTTCCACCTCGATGCCGATCTCGCGCATGGACTGGGCGAAGAACTCGCCCCAGAGCTGGGTGTATTCGCCCCAGGGCGCCGGCCGGTGCCTGAGGCGGAGGCGCACTCCGTCCTCGCCTTCCGGATAGCCGGCTTCGTCGAGCAGGGCCATGGCTTTCTCCGGGTCGTATTCATAGGTGGGCACGTCGTCGGTGTAGTTGGCCCTGCCGGTCGAAGGAATCGGGCCGCGCCCCGGCTTGGCATAGCCGCGCATGATCGTCTCGATGGCGCGGTCGATATCCAGCCCATGATAGATCGCCTGGCGCACGCGCACATCCGCCAGCGCCTCGTTGCGGTGATTGAACTCGATCGTGCTGTGGGCGACGTTGTTCTCGTAGCCCTTGGTGCCGACGTCGAAGTTTGGGTTTTCGGACAACCGCACGATGTCGGCCATGGAAACGCCGATGAAGCCGGATTCGTGTATCTCGCCGGCCTCCAGCGCCGCAGCGGCGGCCGAGCGGTCGGTGATGAACCGCCACACGATGCGGTCGAGATAGGGATATTCCTCGCCGCGCCAGTAATCCTCGTTCCGTTCCGCGATGACATACTGGCCGCGTTCATACTCGACGAACTTGAACGGCCCGGTGCCGATCGGGGCGGCATTCAGTTCGTTGCGCAGCAAATCCGTGCCTTCATAAAGATGCTTCGGGAGCGGGTGTCCAAGGTCGGGCATCGCCGCCACCATGAGCTCCAGCGGCATCGGACGCGCATAGCGGAAGACGGCCGTGTGCGGATCGGGGCAATCGACCGCTTCCAGATCCGCCTGCAGGGTGGAGCTGTAGTTGAGGAGCTCCTTCCAGAAGTTCATCGCCGTGAAGGAGACGTCCTCGCAAGTGAACGGCTCCCCGTCGTGCCACTGCACGCCCTCGCGCAGCTTGAAGGTGATCTCCAGGCCGTCGTCCGAGGAGGACCAGTCGGTGGCGAGAACGCCCACATAGCCGTCGTAGGTCAGATCGATGAGCGGCTCGACGATCTTGCCGGAAATCTCGTAGACGCCCGTGGAGGCGCGCAGGGCCGGGTTGAGCACGCGCTGCTCGGAAACCATGTGAACAATGACGGTGCCCCCGCGCTGCACTTCTTCGTCCTGGGCGAATGCCGGCGTCGAGAGGGCAGCAAATACCAGAGCACCGGTGAGTGACGGCGCAAGCCATCGCAATGTCTTGAACATTTTTTCCTCTTTGTTGACCCGAGAAACCCACTATCCCTTTATCGTCGCAATGCTTTTCGAATGAAGTCAACTGATAAATTTCTCGCTATTGAGTTGGATGAGATATTCATGCTCTTTTTGCTCAATGGGTGAGTACAGTATCTGTTGCAAGGCCGGATGATGCAGTATGAGATTGCAGGATGGCTGGTCTATTCGGCCGGTACGGGCCCCGCGAGGGCGCTCACCTTTACGGAAACCGGAGACGGCGCGCGCCTGATGTGGGGCGCATGATCCAGCCCGGGAAGACCTTATCAACGAGATCGTCACGACCGGCTGAAAGATGAGGCAAAGGAGACCGCATGACCCACCCCGTCACCGGCATCGACCATTGTTATCTCCTTGTCGAGGACCTCGACCGCAGCCAGGCGCAATTCGAGCGGCTGGGCTTCACCGTTTCTCCGCGCGGAATGCACAGTCCGGCGATGGGCTCGGCCAACCACACCATCATGTTTCCGGCAGATTACTTTGAACTCCTGGGGATGGTTGCCGAAACTGCGGTCAATGCAGACAGGCGAGATCTCCTCAGCCGGGACGGGGAAGGCCTCTACGCGATCGCCTGCCGCGCCGGCGATCTACGGCTTGCCGAAACGCAGCTCGCCGCGCTCGGCATCGCGACGGGTGAGCGGCGCGATTTCGAACGTCCGGTTCCCTTGCCGCGCGGCGGCGAGGGGAGAGCGGCTTTTTCCGTACTGCCCTTTGCGCCGCATGAGGTGCCGGTAGGGCTTGCCTTCATGTGTCAGCACCATACGCCGGAGACGGTGTGGCTGCCGGAGCTTTTGGACCACCGCAACGGCGCCAGGGGCCTGGCCGGTGCCGTGGCGGCGCCGGATAATCCCGAACAGGCGGCGCATGCCTATGCAAGGCTGTTCGCCGTCGGCACCGTCACGCCGGTTCCGGGCGGATGGAGTGTCGAGACAGGATCGGCTCCGCTGACGTTCCTCACGGCCGACGCGTTGCGTGCGCGCTATGCGGACGTTGATCTATCCGCCACGCCGAAAAGCGGTTTTGCCGTCCTCCAGATCCTTGTCGATGATCTGAAGAGGGCGCGGGGGGTGCTCGACGAGGCTGGCGTAACGGGACACGAGACCGAACGGGGGATCGCGGTGGCGCCCGCGGATGCCAGCGGCGCGGCGATCGAGTTCTGCGCGCCATGACCGACAGTGCCCGCGACAACGTCAGAAGCGGCGCCCGGAGCGCGCCCGGCACGCGCGCGCTCGACGATATCGATCGCAAGATCCTGGAGGCCCTCCAGCGCGACAGCGACCGCGCCGTGAGCGAGATCGCCGAAGAGGTCAAGCTTTCCTCCACGCCCTGTTGGCGGCGCATCCGCCGGCTCGAGGAGAGCGGGATCGTCAAGCGGCGCGTGGCCCTCGTCGACCGGCGGCTGCTCAACGTCGCCATGACGATCTTCATCGGCGTCAAGGCACCGCGCCACGAGATGCGGTGGCTCGAGGCCTTTCGCGCGTTGATCGAGGACGTGCCCGAGATCGTCGAGGCCTACCGCCTGACGGGGGACACCGATTACATCGTCAAGGTGGTGGTGCCGGACATCGAGACCTACGACGCGGTGTATAAGAAAATGATCTCCACGCTGGAGTTTTCCGAGATCAGTTCCTCCATCAGCATGGAGGAGTTGAAGTTCACCACGGCAGTGCCGACGCGCTACGCCTGACGAACGATGCGGCTTCCGGATTCGACTTGCGCCTTGAATGAGAGCCGCCAAGTCATGTTCCGTAGGCGCCGCAGCCGTCAGCTATTTCACCGGTGTGCGGGGCGAATCTCGGTAGAGCCGTTTTAAAGCAATTCCAGGAAAAGTGGAAACCGGTTTTCCGTCTGGAGTTGCGCTGGATCTAAAGAGGCTTTCCAACCCATTTCGAGATGACACCGACGAGCCCCTCGCGGAACAGGAGCACGGCGACGACGAAGATCGCGCCCTGGATGACTGTCACCCATGCGCCGAAGGTGGCGAGATAGTTCTGCATGGTGACGATCACCGCTGCGCCGGCGATCGGGCCGAAGACCGTGCCCATGCCGCCGAGCAACGTCATTAGAACCACTTCCCCCGACATGGTCCAATGCACATCGGTGAGCGAAGCGAGCTGGAAGACGATGGCCTTGGTGGCGCCGGCAAGCCCGGCAAGCGTCGCCGAAAGCGTGAAGACCGCCAGCTTGTAGCGGTCCACCCGGTAGCCGAGCGAAACCGCGCGCGGCTCGTTCTCGCGCACCGCCTTCAGGACCTGCCCGAAGGGCGAATGGATGATTCGGTAGATAACGAGCAACCCGCCGAAGACGATCGCCAGCACGACGAAATAGAGCGTCAGGTCGGAGCGCAGGCTGATGAGCCCGAAGAGATGGCCGCGCGGCACGGCCTGGATGCCGTCCTCGCCACCGGTGAAGGGTGCCTGCAGCGAAAAGAAATAAACCATCTGTGCAAAGGCGAGCGTCACCATTGCGAAATAGATGCCCTGCCGGCGGATGGCGAGCGCGCCGAAGACAACTCCGAGCAGGGCGGCGGTGAGCGTTCCCGTCAGGATCGCCAGTTCCGGGGTGAAGCCCCACACCTTGGCCGCGTGCGCGGACAGATAGCTGGCGGCGCCGAAATAGGCGGCGTGGCCGAAGGAAAGCAGCCCGCCGAAACCGAGCAACAGGTTGAAGGCGCAGGCGAAGAGCGCGAAGCACAGCACCTTCATCAGGAAGACGGGGTAGAGCACGAAGGGAGCGACCAGCGAAACGGCGAGAAGCGCCAGGAAGATTGCCGCGTGGAGGCGCGGCATGCCGGCCGCGGCGTTTTGCGGCCGGACCGCATTCTCCCCGGTGTCGGTTGTCGTGACCATCACGCGGTCCTCCCGAACAGGCCGGCCGGCTTGACGAGAAGCACGATTGCCATGATGACGAAAATGACCACCGCCGAGCCTTCCGGATAGAAGACCTTGGTCAGGCCCTCGACGATGCCCAGGCCGAAGCCGGTGAGGATGGAGCCGAGGATGGATCCCATGCCGCCGATGACCACGACGGCGAAGACGACGATGATGAGGTCGGCGCCCATGTTGGGATTGACGGTGTAGATCGGAGCGGCCAGCACGCCGGCGAGGGCGGCCAGACCGACGCCGAAGCCGTAGGTCAGCGTGATCATGCGCGGAACGTTGACGCCGAAGGCACCGACGAGCGTCGGGTTTTCGACCGCGGCGCGCAGATAGGCACCGAGCCGGGTCTTCTCGATGACGAGCCAGGTGGCGAGGCATACGATGAGGGAAGCAACCACCACCCAGGCGCGATAGACCGGCAGGAGCATGAAACCCAGATTGTAGCCGCCCGTCAGGATCGCGGGAATGGAGTAGGGCAGGCCGGAGACGCCGTAGTAGTTTCGGAACAGGCCCTGGATGATGAGGGCGAGGCCGAACGTCAGCAAGAGCCCGTAGAGGTGGTCGAGGTGATAGAGCCTCGATATGAGCAGGCGCTCGACAACGACCCCGGTGATCCCGACGATCACGGGTGCAAGGGCGAGCGCCCACCAATAGCCGACGCCGAGATAGTGGAGCAGCATCCAGGCCACGAACGCGCCCATCATATACTGCGCGCCGTGCGTGAAATTGATGATGTTGAGCATGCCGAAGATGACGGCGAGCCCCAGACTGAGCATGGCATAGAACGAGCCGTTGATCAGCCCGAGCAGAAGCTGCCCGAACAGAGCCTGCGGCGCAATTCCGAGGAGCTCGAACATGAAGCCTCCCATCGGCCTTCACGAAGACGGCATGCCGATGCAGCGGCATGCCGCCCGTGTCGGCGCGGATTACTGGACCAGTTCGCAGCCACCTTCTTCCATCGGCCTGAACGCCTGATCGGCCGGAATGGTGCGGACGACGTTGTAGTAGTCCCACGGGCCCTCCGATTCCTCGGGGCTCTTCACCTGGAGGAGGTAGAGGTCGTGGATCTTGCGGCCGTCCTGGCGCACCTCACCCTGCCCGAACAGCGGGTCGTCCGTGGGCGTTTCCTTCATCTTGGCCATGACGGCCTCGGAATCCTTCGTGCCCGCCGCCTCGACGGCCTTGAGGTAGTGCAGGATCGACGAATAGACACCGGCATGCACCATGGTCGGCATGCCGCCGTGCCTCTCGTTGAAGCGCTGCGACCACTCCCGCGTCTCCTCATTGACGTCCCAGTAGAAGGATTCCGTCAGCATAAGCCCCTGCGCGGTCTCGAGCCCGAGCGCATGGACGTCGGTGATGAAGATGAGAAGGCCGGCAAGGTCCTGGCCGCCCTGCATGATGCCGAACTCGGCCGCCTGCTTGATGGCGTTGGTGGTGTCCGCGCCGGCATTGGCCAGTCCGATCACCTCGGCGCCTGAAGCCTGTGCCTGAAGCAGGAAGGAGGAAAAGTCCTGGGCCGGGAAGGGATGGCGCACCGTGCCCAGAACTTCGCCGCCGGCTTCCTCGACCACTGCCGCCGTGTCACGCTCCAGTGCGTGCCCGAAGGCATAGTCGGCGGTCAGGAAGAACCAGGTATCGCCGCCTTCCTGCACCATCGCCCGGCCCGTGCCGTGGGCGAGCGCCCAGGTGTCGTAGGTCCAGTGGATGGTGTTGGGCGAGCACTGCTCTCCCGTCAGCTCGGAGGCGGCCGCGCCGGAGACCAGGAAAATCTTGTTCTTTTCACGGGTGATCTGATTGACGGCCAGCGCCACCGAGGAGGTGGGCACGTCGGCGATGACGTCGACATTCTCCTCGTCATACCACTGGCGGGCGATGTTGGAGCCGACATCCGGCTTGTTCTGGTGGTCGGCGGAAACGATCTCGACACCGATGCCCTTTTCCTCGGCGCCGAAATCCTCGACCGCCATGCGGGCGGCCACCACGGAGCCCTCGCCGGAGAGGTCCGCGTAGGTGCCGGAGCGGTCGTTGAGCACGCCGACTTTGACTGAGATGTCCTGCGCCAGCGCCGACCCCGCCGTCAGGGCCGCGGCGAGCGACGCGAGAATGAACGATGCCTTCTTCATGCCAGTCTCCTCCTCTTTTTGACGCCTTTCGCGCCCTTTCTCGTTCCTCAGACGCCCAGATAGGCGTGCAGCTTGTCGATATTGGCGTCGAGTTCCTCATTGGGGATCATGTCTGCGACCTTCCCCTGCTCGACGATGAAATGCCGGTCCGCCACGGACGAAGCGAAGCGGAAGTTCTGCTCCACCAGAATCATCGTGAAGCCCTCCTGCTTCAACCGGGCGATGGTGGCGCCGATCTGCTGCACGATCACCGGCGCGAGCCCCTCGGTGGGCTCGTCGAGCAGCAGGAGCTTGGCTCCGGTGCGCAGGATGCGGGCGATGGACAGCATCTGCTGCTCGCCGCCCGACAGCTTGGTTCCCTGACTGGAAAGCCGTTCCTGGAGATTGGGGAAGAGCTGGAAGATGCGCTCCACCGGGAGCCCGCCGGGGCGTACCTGCGGCGGCAGCATCAGGTTTTCCTCCACGGTGAGGCTGGAGAAGATCCCCCGCTCCTCCGGCACGTAGCCGATGCCGAGCCGGGCAATGGCGCGGGCGGGCAGGCCGATGGTCTCGCGCCCGTTGAACTTCACCGAGCCGGCGCGTTTGCCGAGGATGCCCATGATCGCCTTCAGCGTGGTGGTCTTGCCTGCGCCGTTGCGCCCCAGGAGCGTGACGACCTCGCCGCGGCGTACGTCGAAGGTGACTCCGTGCAACACATGGCTCTCGCCGTACCAGCCCTGAAGACCGTCGATCGACAAGAGCGGCGCTGCGGCCTCGGCCGGAGCCGGGCGGTCGGCAAGGGCGGCCTCAGGCATGTTCGGCTCCGATATAGGCTTCGATCACCTGCGGGTTGGACGACACGGCGGCATAGTCGCCTTCTGCAAGCACTCTGCCGCGTGACAATACCGTGATCCGGTCGGACAGCGAAGCCACGACGGAAAGGTTATGCTCCACCATGAGGATGGTGCGGTCGGCTGAAATGCGCTTGATGAGCGTGGAGATGCGCTCGATGTCCTCTTGCGCCATGCCGGCCGTCGGCTCGTCCAGAAGCAGCATCTCGGGATCGAGCGCCAGCGTGGTGGCGATCTCCAGTGCCCGCTTGCGGCCATACGGAAGCTCGGTGGCGAGCGTGTCGGCGAAGTTCGACAAGCCCACTTCCTCGAGCAGCGTCCCGGCCTCGCCGTTGAGGTGGCTCAGGACGCGCTCCGAGCGCCAGAAATCGAAGCTGCCGCCGCGCCGGCGCTGCAGGGCGATGCGCACATTTTCAAGTGCCGTCATATGCGGGAAGACGGCGGAGATCTGGAACGAGCGGACGAGACCGAGGCGCGCGATGTCGGCCGGCGCCATGCGGGTGATGTCGCGGCCGTTATAGACGATCTTTCCGCGGGTCGGCTGGAGGAACTTTGTGAGCAGGTTGAAGCAGGTGGTCTTGCCGGCGCCGTTGGGCCCGATCAGCGCGTGAATCGTGCCGCGCGCGACCTCGAGGTCGACGCCGTTGACCGCCAGGAACCCTTTGAATTCCTTGGTCAGGCCGGCCGCCGAAAGGATTACCTCCCCAGCCATCTCCTCCCGATCTCCTCTTCCCCGGATCTACGTCCAGGTTGGACTTCGGACGCTATAGGGCCTTTCCGGCGGAGTCAAATATTTTCATTGGCGAGTAAAAGTGTTCATATGTATGAACAAAGCATGTGACGAAGGGAGGAGCGCGTGCGGGTAAGACAAGTCGAAAACCTTCTCGATCTCCTGGAAGTCTATGCGCGGCAGAAGACGCCGCTGACCCTGACGGCCTTGTCGAAGGCTCTGGACATACCGAAGTCCAGCACCTTCAACCTGATCGAGACGCTGCTTGCGCGCGGCTTTCTGTACGAGACCCGGCCGCGCGGCGGCTTCTATCCGACGGGGCGCCTGCTCGATCTGGCCCGGGCCATGACGGAAGGCGACACGCTCCTCCAGCGCATCCACGGGGAATTGGAGGCGCTCGCCGAAGAGACGGGCGAGACCACGCTCCTGGCCGTGCGCGACCATGCCGACGTCGTCTATGTGGATGTCGTGGAATCGCAGGCCCACATCCGCTACTTCGCGAAGGTGGGGGACCGGCGCCCGATCTACACCACTTCCAGCGGCAAGGCCATTCTCACCACCTATCCGCCGGCGGAGCGGGAGCGCATCCTGTCGGCGCTCAGCTACGTTCCCCATCAGGAAACGACCGTAAGAAACGCCCGGGAACTGGAGCAGCGGCTCGAGGAGGCCATGGCGCGCGGCTGGTGCGAGGATCATGCCGAGTTCACGCCGGACGTGATGGGTCTCGGCATACCCGTCTTCGACGGGGAAAGGCGCTTCGGCCTTGCCGTCGCCGGGCCGCTCTATCGCCTTTTGGGAAGGCGCGCCGACATCGCCGCCATGCTGCGTGCGGCCAGGGAGCGGATTCAGCGGATCATGGGGCGCGGCACGTTCGTGCAGGCCGGGTAGAGCGGTTTCCCGGCTAAATAATCGACCAGCGGCCGGCCCTGCCCGCCGGCACGCGCCAGTCGCCGGAACGGCGATGCCGTCCCGGCTGCTTTCGTGAGTTGCGCTTGCATCCGACGGATGACATCGTTCGACACATCCGGGGCTCGGTGCTGGCCTGTGCGGGGGTGGCCCTCAACGAGGTGCGTCAGGGTCTCCGGGCGGGCAATTCGTTTATCACGCAATCTTTACCAAGGGCATACTCTGTGTATATTGTTGTCAAATCTGGCCGGTTTATCAAAATAACTGCGGAAGTCGGAGGTGAGGCACTGGGGGGACTGTTCAGGCGCATGTCGAGGGGCGGCAGTACCGAACTGCTTCATCAATACAGGTTCCTTTTCAACGGAGCGGATCTCTGCCGCGCCCGCGCCAGGGCAGCGGAATGCTGAACAAGCCGGACGCGTTGCGCCGTTTCGAGGAACAGCGGCGACAGATAAACAACGAGGCGTTGAAGATTGTACCCGAGGAGGCGGGGCCAAGGGCGGCACTGGTGACGGGAGGTGTTGTCTATTCCCTGCGGCCGCCCGGCTCGCAGACGTTTGATCTGGACAGCAGTCATTTCGTTGCCGTCATTCTTGCACCTTGCCGCGGCTTTGCAGCGAAGTTCGGCGCCCACGAGCCACCGGAGGCTGACGCGCCCGTCGGCACGACGGTGGTCCGCCCCATCGGCTGGGAAAGCACCTTGAGCTGGTCGTCGACCATCGAAAAAACACTGGTGTCCATCGACCGGCATGCATTCCAGGAACTTGCGGAGAATGAATTCGACACCGACGACCTGGAGTTGCGCCCGCCGGGTGCCCCCGCGGTGGACCCCTGGGCGTTGCAGCTTGCGGAAAGGATAAAGCTGGAACTCAAGCAAGGCGGCCCGTTCAACGAGCTTTACCTGGATTCCGTCGTAACGCTTTTCGGCGTCCACCTCCTGCGCAATTACGTCCGCGTCAGGAAAGAGCCCAGCGTCAGCGGCGGACTCCCGCAGCGGGAAGCGAAAAGGGTGCAGGAATACCTGGCCGAAAACTTTACCCGCAAACTGTCCGTCGGCGAACTTGCGGCGCTCTGCAACCATTCACCCAATCACTTCATCCAGGCATTTACGAAGACGTTCGGACAGCCGCCTTACAAGTTCCTCACCAACATGCGGCTCGATTTTGCCGAGCGTCTGCTTGTCGAA